>JAIEQO010000941.1 GCA_019747655.1 Gemmataceae bacterium
CGGTGGCGATGACCCCGACCGTGTCAGTAGTGATGGCGGCGAGGAACTACGCCCGGTTCCTGCCGCAGGCCGTCGAGTCGGTGTTCGCACAGACCGTCCGCGACTGGGAACTGGTGATCGTCGACGACGGCTCGACCGACGCCACACCGGCGGCCGCCCGGCCGTTCCTCGCCGACCGGCGGGTGCGGTACGTCCGGGCCGACCGGCTCGGCCAGTCGCGGGCCAAGAACCTCGGGGTCGGGCTGACCCGCGGCCCGTTCGTCGCCTTCCTCGACGCCGACGACGCCTGGCATCCGGACAAGCTGGAACGCCAGCTCACGCTCTTCGCTGCCCCGGCCGTCGGGGTGGTCCATTGCGGACGGACGGTGATCGACGAGGCCGGCCGGCCCGTCGGCCGCCCAGCCCCGGCCGGGCCGCGGGGCCGGGTGTTGGCCGAGTTGTTCGTTTACAACTCGGTTTGTTTTTCGTCCGTCGTGGTCCGCCGGCGGGTGTTCGAGCACGTCGGCGGGTTCGACCCGGGCCGCGACCTGGCCATCGACTACGACTTCTGGCTGCGGGTCGCCCGGCACTACATGTTCGAGGCTGTATCGGACGAACTGGTGCTGTACCGCACCGGCCACGGGAACCTGTCGAGGAAGCTGTCCGATCGGGTGGCCACGGCCCTGTCGATCACCCATCGGGCGGAGACGCGGTATGGCGTCCGGGACGCGGTGCCTGCGCCCGTCCGGGACGAGGCCTACGCCTCGACCTGCCGGACGATGGGGTACGTCATGCGGGACGCGGAGCCGCTGACCGCGGCCCGGTGGTACGCGGCCGCCTTGCGGCGGGCGAGCGGCCGTATTGCGTCGGCGAAGGGCTTGCTCGCGTGTCTGCTGCGGGCCCCCCGACGAAGGGAAGCCGGGTCCGCCGAGAACGCGACCGAGAACGTGTAGCCGCCGTCACGCGAATAACTCGGCGATCGGCTTACCGCGGGAGATCGGCAGCGGCCGGTTCAGCTTGTCGCGGATTTCGGCCTCCGGGTCGAGCCCGAGGGCGGCGAACATGGTCGCCGCCAGGTCTTCCGGCCCGGCCTGCCCGACGGTCGGGTAGGCCCCGAGCTTGTCGCTCGCCCCGTACACGAACCCCTTCTTCATGCCACCGCCCGCGAGCACCGCCGGGTAGCACTGCGGCCAATGATCCCGGCCGCCGTTGCCGCTGATTCGCGGCGTCCGCCCGAACTCCCCGACCCACACCACCAGGGTCGAGTCGAGCAGCCCCCGCTCCTCCAAGTCGCCGAGCAGGGCCGGGAGCGTCTGGTCGGCGATCGGCAGCAGCTCGTTCAGCCGTTCGACCGGGTCCTCCTTGTTGAACCCGTGGTAGTCCCAGCCGTTGCGGGGGCCGCCGATCGACCGGGCGTAGTACACGTTGACGAACTTGGCCCCGGCCTCGACCACCCGCCGGGCCAGGAGGCAGGCCTGCCCGTAGGTCGTCCGGCCGTACCGGTCGCGGGTCGCCGGCGACTCCTTCGACAGGTCGAACGCCTGCTTGAACCGCGGCGACGTGAGCATCGCCACCGCCTTCTGGTAGTTGTCGTCCACCCCGCGGGCGACGGAGGACGCTTCGAGCAGGTCGGACTGTTCGTCGATCAGCCGGAGGATGTCGGTGCGGTGGCCGAGCCGGTCCGGTGTGAGGGTGTCGGGCAGGGTCAGTTCGGGCAGCCGGAAGTCGGGCCGGTTCGGGTCCTGGCCGACGAACAAGGGGTTGTGGGCCTTGCCGAGGAAGCTGGCGTGCTGCCCGGGGGTGATCGACCCGTCGGCGAGGACGTGGGGGAAGCTGACGAAGGCGGACACGCCCTTCGCGGCCGGGGCCAGCCGGTCGACGATCGACCCGTAGGCCGGGAACAGCTCGACCGAGTCGCGGAGCCGCTGGTCGTCGGTCGGCGGGGCCACCCCGGTCAGGGAGTAGTACCCGGCCGAGTTGTGGTTCTTCATCGTGTGCCCGAGGCAGCGGACGACGCACAGCCTGTCGGCCATCGCCGCCAGCTTCGGCAGTTTCTCGCCGAAGAGCACCCCGGGGACGCGGGTCTTGGTCGCCCCGAACCAGCCGCGGACGTTGTCCGGGGCGTCGGGCTTGGGGTCGACCGTCTCGTGCTGGCCCGGGCCGCCCCACTGGTGGAGGAAGATGACGGCCTTCGCCGTCGCCTTCGCCTGAGCACGCGGCGACGACGCGGCCGCCAGGAACCGCGGGTAGCCGAGCCCGAGCAGGCCGGCCCCGCCGACGCGGAGCACGGCCCGGCGGGAGGGTAAGCCGGACATTGCGGTCCTCCGCGTGGGCTAGCGGGGCAAAACAATCAGCAGGCGGGCGAGAAGGCCGATCGAGGTCAAAACGCCGGCCAAGGTCACCCCGAGCATCCACCGGATGACAACCTGCTCGTTGCGGATGTGCGACATCAGGAGTTTGATTTCGGCCAGCCCGCCGTCGGACCGTGCGTTCGATCGCTGCTCGGCGGCGGTGATCTCCTGCTTCACCTCCCGTACGGCAACGGCCAGATCGTCCTTCGTTACCAGCTCCTTGAAGTTGAGCTGGACGACCTCGCCCAGCGCCCGGGCCTGTGCCTCGGCCTGCTGCGGCGGGACGCCGGCCTCCTTGAGGGTGTTGGCGAACTTCAGGGTGTCGAAGGTGGCGACGGCCATGCGGCACCTCGGGCGGGGGTCCGGATGTAGTTTACCACCCGGCCATCACCGCCGCAGGAGGAACTCCTTGCTGTTCACCAGGGCCCAGGCCACGTCCTCCCAGGCCGCTCGGCGGTCCTTTGCCGACTTCAGGTAGGCCAGAATCCTCTCACGCTCGGCGGCCGACGGCTCACGGCACAGGCCCGCCAGGTAGAACTCGTCCAGCAACTCGGCGTCGGTCCGACCGGACGCCAGCCCCCGCCCGATCCGGTTGTCCGGGGCCGCCAGCATCGCCCCGACCACCTCGCCCGAGATCATCTGGAGGGCCTGGACCAGCCCGGGGTCGTCACTCCGCTCGCACTCGCAGGTCAGCAGCCGGTCCGGCTTGCCGAACGACTTCAGGAACCGCTCGCCGGGGCCGTCGAACCCCTTCCGGCCGCTCTGCGGCGGGGCCGGCACCTGGTTGGCCCGCAGCCCGGCCGGGTAGCCGCCGAACTTCGATGGTACTTCCATCACCTGCGTCAGGGCGTCGAGCAACTGTTCTGCCTCCAGCGGCGCCACCGCCCCGTGCGAGTGGTGCAGGTCGTCGCCCATCACGTATGCATCTCGACTACTGGACGCGAGCTGGTACGTCCGGCTGGTCATGACGGCCCGGACGGTCCGCTTGAGCCGGAACCCGCCGGCCGCGAAGTCCTTCGCCAGCCAGTCGAGCAACTCGGGGTTCGTCGGCGGGTTGGTGGCCCGGAAGTCGTCGTTCGGGTCGACCAGCCCGCGGCCGGTCAGGTGCAGCCAGACCCGGTTCACCTGCGCCCGGGCGAAGAACGGGTTGTCCGGGGCGGCGACCCACTCGGCCAGGGCCGCCAGCCGGTCGGCGCCCGGCCCGACGGCGGCCGCCCCGAGCAGCTTCGGCGCCGCCGGCTGCTTGGTCCGGCCGTTCGTCACCTCCCCGTCCCGCCGGTCGAACACAATCTGCTCGCCGACGAACTCGTGCTTGTCCAGGTTGTCCCGCCGCTTGTTCTCGGCCACCCGGTAGTCGATCCGCCCGAACAGGGCGGCGAACCCGTAGTAGTCGTCCATCGTCCAGCGGTCGAACGGGTGGTTGTGGCAGCGGGCACACGCCACCCGCACCCCGAGGAACACTTGGGCGACCGACTCGGCCCGTTGCAGCGGGTCGCGGACGGCCCGCCAGAAGTTGGCCGGCGGGTGGGCGTAGGTGCTGCCCCGGGCCAT
>JAIEQO010000443.1 GCA_019747655.1 Gemmataceae bacterium
ACGCCGACCGAACGGTATCCCATAGGGGAACTGAAGGCGGCTGCCACCCTGACCGTCAAACTCACCTCGGGAGAATCCTGGTCGCAGAAGGTTGCGATCACCGGCCAGATCGCCCCAGACGTGGAGCCATCGCCCCCGGCGTACCCAGGGGGTGGTCGGCAAGTGGGTGAGACGTTCGAGTTTGACGTTTCATTAGCGTCGGCCACGGGAAGCCCGTTCAGAGTAACCAGCGTCGACGCCGTCGGTGAAGGCTTGTCAGTATTACACTGCGGCGACCACTTCGTTGTTCGACAGGTGTGCCGATTTCGTGGCGAGCAACGTAACCAGCTGGTGTTTCAGATTGAAGCTAACGACGGGCGTTACACAACCATCCTTCCCGTGCTGTACTCCGGGCTTGAGCATTGACGTATAGTACCCCACAGAACTCACATTAATACCATGTGTCGTCGATGAGAAATTTCATTACCTTTGCCACGCTCGCTTCTACCTTGTTTACCGGCCGCGCCGAGGGTCAGCAAACATACTCCGTGGAGCAAATCAAGCAGGCGTGGCAGCAACGGCAGGACCGGATCGCATCTGTGAAGATGTCCTACACCGAGGTCAGGATCAAATCGAAAAAGAGTTTCGAGCTGTTTCGTCCCCGATTGGCGAACGAAATTCCGCCGGACGCCGACCTAACTTTACCCGGTCGAGGCAGTGTATCCTTTGACAACGCCAGGATCAAAATTAGTACCGAGTACAAGAATTGGTCGCTGCAACAAGGTCGCCTGATCGACAGCAAAGACGAATCGCTATTTTCCGACAGCAAGAATCTATCTATATACTATCATCCTGAACACCCTGAAGCCGAAATTTCCAAACGCTCCCGCCCGCTCGAAGGCTCCGATTATACATTCTGGCCAATTAAGTGTTACGCGAGGGGTGTAAACCGTACGCTAACCCCGCTGAACTTACCCGATTACGAGCCAACTAATGGTGTGCAGGTCGTCGCGGGCCAGCGGTGCATGGAACTCGTGAAGTCGGATCGAGAGGGCTCAGGACGCACCGTGGTACTCCTCGACACGGCGAGGGACTTTCTCCCACTACGCTATCTCATTGTCGAGAACGGGAGTGTGACGTTCCGTCTCGACATCCGCTACGGGCCAATCGCCGGTGAATCGTTGGCGCCGGTTGCTTGGGATTACGCCTTCATGACGCTCACCGGCTCCCTGATCGAGTCCAAGCGGGTTGCGGTCGAGTCATTAATACTCAATCCGCAACTTTCATCCGACGAGTTCACCCTCAGCATACCCCCGGGCACAAGAGTATATGACCAGTTCGGCGGTCCGGCCAAACGGTATGTCATTCGTTCAGATGGTGTCGAAGGCCCGAGCATCCATGACGATCAACATCCAACGTATGAACAGCTAACACAACTGGCAGAGAATCGGAGGCGGAACACCCAACTTCTCCTGGTGGCTGGTTTCGTTGTTGTGGCGGTTGCCGTGCCCCTCCTCGTGTTCGTGGTGCGGCGACGACGCACCGGCCCAGCCCGGTAGCCAGACCTAACTCGCCCTCAACCGCAGAGGTGACGACATGACCAGGTCGCGAATGGCGGGCGTCATGTTCTTCGCGTTGTTGGCGTCGATCTTGTCGACGCATTTGGCCAGGGACGCCGCGAGTGCGCCGCAGAACTGCGTCGTGACGTGTTCTGTCACGCAGTTCAACAAGCTCTGTGCGGCCAACAAGAACGTGTACTTTACCAAAGAAGTGTGCGACCTCTGCAACGGTACCAACACCTACTGTATGGACCGGAACCTTGTCAACAGCTGCCTACCGGTAGTTCCATCCGACAGCGTGCGGATCGCCTATTACAAGGCGGCCGAAATCTGCCCCTGCGCCGTTGGGAACCCGCCGCACATCCATGCTTCCGTCGAGGCCCCGAAGCTTACTGAATACGAAGTCGACAACCTGGTAATCGAGAAGACCGACTATGTCCGCCAAGTATGTCGGTAGTCTTACACCATCCGGGAAGATCGGATCGGGGACGCACGCTTTCCGACCCCCCCGTGCTGCTCCCGGGTGGTCCCTCGTTGAGCTGTTGGTCGTCGTCGCAATCGTCGGGGTCCTTGTTGCGTTGACCGCGGCCGCCGTTCAACGAGTTCGAGCGGCGGCCGCTAGGACCGTTTGCACGAACCAAATTCGTCAACTCGCCCTTGCCCTCCACACCTACGAAGCCCAACGGGGCACCTACCCACCCGGGGTCGCAGGCGACGACCCTCGGGAGGCATACCCGTTCGTGTCGTTCCACGCCCGACTTCTCCCCCATTTGGATCAGCAAGCCCGTTGGGCGGAGGTGGAGTCCGCATACCGCCTTACACGGGACTTCCTAGCCGACCCGCCACATACCAGCCTTTCGACCGCCATGCCCCAGTTCGGCTGCCCGCTCGACGCTCGTGTGCGAGTCCCACAACCAGCCCGCGGAAGGCTGGACCAACTCCGCGGCCTCACGTCCTACCTCGGCGTCGAGGGGACCAACGCCATCAAGCAGGACGGGTTGCTCTTCCTGAACTCGAGGGTGCGAACGGCCGACGTGACCGACGGCCTCAGCAATACTCTGGCCCTCGGCGAGCGGCCCGCGAGCCCGGACTTCCTCTTCGGGTGGTGGTATGGGGGGTGGGGTCAGAACAGGGACGGCGAGGCCGACATGCTTCTCGGCACACGGACCAAGAACGCCCACACCTGGGTGACGGACTGCCCGAAGGGCCCGTACCAGTTTACCGTGGGCCGCCTCGACAACCCCTGCGACGTGTTCCACTTCTGGTCCCTCCACCCCGGCGGGGCCCACTTCGCGTTCGCCGACGGGTCGGTCCGGTTCCTCCGGTACTCGGCCGACGACCTCCTGCCGGCCCTGGCCACCCGGGCCGGCGGCGAGGCCGTCGCCCTGCCCGACTGACGAGCAACCACATCAAACTTGAAATTCTGTACATTATGTGTTATTGTGTCTAGTAAAGCCGGCGGCGGGTGCTTCCCGCCGGTCGGACGGAGGGCACGACCGTGGCGGTATACGGGATCGGTGACATCGGATCGGAACGGCAGACCCGACAACCAGTTCGGGCGGAAATGATGAACGACCACAGCGGGCACGACGCCGAGCCCGACCGGTCCGATGTACCGGAACCCGCTGTGGGACAACGGGTTCGGCGAGATGACCGGTTCGATGCAAAACAGAGGGGGGGAGGGGGTATCACAAAGACCCCCAAAACCCCAACAAATCAAGCCAACCAGGGGGCCAACAAGTCCGGTGCCTCGGCGGGGGCCGGACGCGGGGCCGCCGCGTTCGGCGTAGCCGGTCCGGTCCCACCCCTGAACCCGCGGTACAACGTGGCCCCGGGGCAGGTGGTGGCCGTAGTCGGTCCGAAGGCCGACGGCACCCGCCGGGGGTTGGCGTTGCCCAGGTGGGGGCTGGTGCCGCGGTGGGCGGCCGACCCGGCGGCCGGTCCGAGGCCGATCAACGCCCGGGCCGGGGCGCCGGCCGGCACAGCCGGCCCTACAACCCGCCGCCCGGCGTTAACCGGCTACCGCCTGGCCGGCCGGGGGTACGGGGCGACGTGCGGCGGGTCGGGCGGCCGCCGGGCGAGGGCAATCACCTCCTGCACCTCGCCCCAGAAGGCGTCCCACTCCGCGGCTTCCTCGGCCGGCATCTCGACCCGCCCCGGTCCGGGCCGGAGGCCGGCATACGCCGGGTCAGTCAGCAAGCCGTTCATCGCCTCGGCCGTCTCCAGCTTCTTGGGCCAGAGGGTGCCGGCCGCCCGCCCCCGATAGCCCGCGAGTTCCAGCCGGAGCCAGCCCAGGGCCTGCCCCCGGAGGGCCGCCCGCTCGGCCGGGGTCAGCGGCTCGGCCGCGGCCGACCGG
>JAIEQO010000647.1 GCA_019747655.1 Gemmataceae bacterium
GGCCGCGGTGTCGTCGAGCCGCTGGCCGAGGTCGTGGACCCGCCGCAGCGGCTGCCGCAAGGCCGGCCGAACGGCCAACTGGTCGAGCGTCCGCCGGGCCAGCTCCAGCCGGTGCGTCACCGCGTCCCGCAGCCGCCCGCCAAGGTCGGCCAAGCCGGCGAGGAGTTCGTCCCGGTGCGGGGTCAGGGCGACCACGGCCGCGGACGGCGTCTCGGCCCGGTGGTCGGCGACGAGGTCGCAGACGGTCACGTCGATCTCGTGGCCGACGGCCGAGACGACGGGGACGACCGACATGAAGACGGCGTCGGCGACGGCCTCCTCGTTGAACGCCCACAGGTCCTCGGCGCTGCCGCCGCCCCGGCCGATGACGATGGCGTCGAGCGGCAAGAGGCCGGCGGCGTGCAGCCGGTTCAGCCCGCGGACGGCGACGGCAACTTCCTCCGCGGCCCCTTCGCCCTGCACCCGGCTCGGCCGGACGACGACTTCCGCCAGCGGCCACCGCTTGGCGAACAGCTCGATCATATCCCGGACCGCGGCCCCGCTGGCGCTGGCGATCAGCGCCACCCGCCGCGGGAACCGGGGCAACGGCTTCTTCCGCCGCGGGTCGAAGTAGCCTTTGGTGAGCAGCTTTTCCTTGAGCTGCCGCAGGGCCAGCTCGGCCGCCCCGACGCCCTTCGGCTGAAGCTCCTCGATCTGGAACTGGTAGTCGCCGCGGGGTTCGTATACGGTCAGCCGGCCGCGGGCCAGCACCTCCAGCCCGTCCCGCGGCTCGAACTTCATCCGCAGGTTGACGCCCCGGAACAGCACCGACTTGAGCTGGGCCCGGCTGTCCTTGAGGATCAGGTACATGTGCCCGGAGGCGGCCTTGGTGTAGTTCGACACCTCCCCGGCCACCCAGACGGACGGGAACTCGCCCTCGATCACGCCCCGGACCCGGGCGGTCAGGGCGGAGACGGAGAGGACCTCGCGGTCGAGCTTCGGGGCGGCCGACATACCGTTACTCTACCGGGTGCGGACCAGGACGATCGGGTCGCCCTGCTGGTCGGACATCCAGCGGACCGGTTCCACATTCCCGAGTGCCGCCCGGTCGTGCCATTCAGACTCGATCAGGATGGCGTACCCGGGCCGGGGCAGGGCCGCGGGGTCCCGTGCCCGGCGGACGGGCCGGCCGTACCGGAACGTCACGCCCTCGTCCTTCAACTTCATCACGTACAGCGTCTCGCCCGGAGGGACGAGTTCCCGGAGCTGGGCGGCGGCCGCCTCGGCGTCTCGGTCCGCGGAGCGGCAGGGGATGACCACTTCGACGAACACCACCTTCACGGCGAGCCAGAGGGCAAGTGCCAGGACCAGGGGTTTGCACCCCTGGCTACACTCCACCGCCGCTCCGCGACTTCGACCGGCCCGAGTCCCGGAGGGACGACGGACGGTAGCCCGGGGCGCGAGCCCCGGGTTCGTTCCGCGGGCGGACCACCAATCCATCAGCCCCACCACCCCCAGCCCCATCAGCCCGGGGCTGAGCGGCAGGGCGTACCGGACGTTGTGGTTCGGCACCAGCGACCAGAACAGCAGGTTCGGCCACGTCCAGCAGTGGAGGAGTTGCAGGAGCCGCCGGCCGCGGTCGGTTTGGCGGCGGTAAACGCCCGGCCGGAGCGTCCGCAGGGCGAACAGCGACAGCGGCAGGTGGGCGGCCAAGACCAGCAGCGGGTACGTCACCGCCCCGGCCCAGGGGTAGCCGTGGGCCTTCGGCGGGGGGTTGAAGCGGTACGCGGCCTCGGCCCGGACCGTGTCGGCGAGCGTGTCCCACCCGACCTGAACGGATACCGCGACCGCCCACCCGGCCGCGGCCGCGAGTGCGACGCCGGCCGCCAGCACGAACCGCCAGCCGACGAGCAGCCGGAGCTGCCCGCGCCAGACGAGCAGCGGCACGACGGTGAGGGCGAAGAACGCCGGGGCCGTCCACTTGGTCAGCGTCCCGGCCGCGAGGCACAACAGCGAGGCGACGGCTGGGCCCACCGGTAGGAACGGGCGGGCTTGGGTCGGTGCAGGGTCGATCGCGCGGACGAGCAGGACGAGCGACGCCGTCACCCATCCCACCAGGGTCATGTCGATCTCGGCGCTGGGCACCTTGTCGAGCCACAGCACCGAGGTAGGGAGGAGCAAGGCGGCGAGCAGCCCGGCCTGGTCGCCGAGGGTTCGCCGGAACAGCCCGGCCACGAGCAGAACGGTGGCCGTCGCGGCGATCACCGACGGCAGCCGGGCCGACCACTCCGTCACCCGGCCGAACGGCAGCGAGCACAGCCCGATGGCGGCGTAGTGGCCGGGCGGCTTGGTCAGGAACGGCTCGCCGTACAAGACTGGGTAGAGCCAGCGGCCCCGCAGGCACTCGGCCCCGATGACGGCCCGGAGGGATTCCGTCCGGTACAGCGGCCCGGCCGCCAAGCCGTAGAGGAACAGGACGCCACACCACCCGAGGACCAGCAGCGGGGCGAGCCGCGCACTGGCAACCGATCTCACCACAAAGGCACGAAGGACACACCGAGGATCACGGAGAAGACCCAGGACGGAGTTCATCCCTTCGTGGCCCTCCGTGGCCCGTTTGTGCCTTTGTGGGAAATCCCTCCGTCCTCACACCGCCGGGACGCATTCCAACCCGAAGGTGTCGGCGACGGCCTTGTTCGTCACCGCCCCGGCCTTGACGTTCACCCCGGCGGCCAGCCCCGGGTTGTCCCGGATGGCCGCGTCGACGCCCTTGTTGGCGAGCTGGAGGGCGTAAGGCAGCGTCACGTTGGTCAGGGCGTAGGTGCTGGTCCGGCCGACCGCCCCGGGCATGTTGGTGACGCAGTAGTGGACGATGTCCTCGACGATGTACGTCGGCCGGGCGTGGCTGGTCGGCCGGCTCGTCTCGAGGCACCCGCCCTGGTCGATGGCCACGTCGATCACCACCGCCCGGTGGGGCATCCGCTTCAGGTCTTCGCGGCGGACCAGGTGCGGGGCCTTCGCCCCGGGGATCAGCACCGCCCCGATCACCAGGTCGGCCCATTGCAGGGTGTCGAGTAGGTTTGCCCTATTTGAATAAAGCGTGGTCACGTTCCGGGGCATCACGTCGTCCAGATACCGCAGCCGGTCGAGGTTCACGTCGAGGATGAAGACGTTCGCCCCCAGCCCGGCGGCCACCCGGGCGGCGTTCGCCCCCACCACCCCGCCGCCCAGCACCACCACCGTCGCCGGGGCGACGCCCGGCACTCCGGCCAGCAGGATGCCCCGGCCATCGAACGGTCGCTCCAGGTACTTCGCCCCTTCTTGAACGCTCATCCGCCCGGCCACCTCGCTCATCGGCGTCAAGAGCGGCAGCCCACCTTTGGCGTCCCGGATGGTCTCATAGGCCACGGCCGTGACGCCGGACCGGATGACGGCCTCGGTCAGCTTCTGGTCGGCGGCGAAGTGGAAGTAGGTGAAGACCGTCTGCCCGGGCCGCATCTGCGGCCACTCGTCCGGCAGCGGCTCCTTGACCTTCACGATGAGGTCGGCCCGCCGCCACACGTCGGCCGTCGCCGCCACGATCTCGGCCCCGGCGGCGGCGTACTGGTCGTCGCCGATCCCGCTGCCGGTCCCGGCCCCGGTCTCGACCAGCACCCGGTGCCCGGCCCGGGCCATGTCCTCGACGCCGCTGGGCGTCATGCTCACCCGGTATTCGTCCGCCTTGATCTCCTTCGGGACGCCGACGATCATGGCGGGCTTCTCCGGTAGGATGTCGGTATTGTCCGGGCCGGCCGGGCGGGGAATCAAGGCCAACCGCGGCCCGGTGGTGTCTCCGTTTCGGTCTGCGAGGCTGGCGAGCCGGGAGCGTGAGCGACCGGAGCTTGGGTTACTCCGGTCGCTCACGCTCCCGGCTCGCCC
>JAIEQO010000915.1 GCA_019747655.1 Gemmataceae bacterium
GCTACCCCCGCGCGCCCGCGGGGGGGTATACCGCCGCAGAAGCCCCCCGGGGCGGGCGCTGGGGGTCCGCCGGCCGCCCGCAACCCGGCCCGAGGCCCCCGATGAGCACGACCGCGGCCGACCGCGACGCCCCCGAGGGGTTCGACCCGGCCCCGGCCGGCCGGCCCGGACCCGGCCCGCTGGCCTACGCCCGGAAGGGGCTGAAGGCCCTGGCCTCGCTCCAGCTCACCGTCGTCCTGTTCAGCTTCGCCATCCTGCTGGTCTTCTTCGGCACCCTGGCCCAGATGGACTTCGGCATCTGGACCACCATCGACCAGTACTTCTGGTCGTGGGTCGTGTGGGTCCCGGTCGACCTGTTCAACAAGTTCGGCCAGGTGTTCCTCGCCGAGTCCTTCCCGAAGGGCGGGCCGCCCTGGAAGGGGACGTTCCCGCTGCCCGGCGGGAAGCTCCTCGGCGGGCTGATGCTGGTCAACCTCCTGGCCGCCCACCTGACCCGGTTCCGCATCTCCTGGAAGCGGTCCGGCATCCTCCTGACCCACTCCGGGCTGCTGCTGCTGTTCGTCGGCGAGTTCGTCACCCGGGAGTACGCCGTCGAGCAGCGGATGACCATCCCCGAGGGCGGGTCGGTCGATTACGCCGAGGACACCCGGGCCGTCGAACTGGCCGTGATCGACAAGTCCGACCCGGCCTCCGACCTCGTCGTCGTCGTCCCCCAGAACCTGCTCAAGGCCGGCGGCCGGGTCACCGACCCGGACCTGCCGTTCGACATCCGGGTGGACGAGTTCATGGCCAACTCGTCCCTGGAGGCCCCGAGCCCGGGGAAGCCGAACCCGGCCACCGCCGGGTTCGGCAAGGCCCGGGTGGCGGTCCGCCGGGCCGAGGTGTCGGGGGTCGACCCGAACCAGAAGGTCGACATGCCGGCCGCCTACCTCACCCTGTCCAAGCCGGGGACCGACGAGCCGCTGGGCACCCACCTCGTCGCCCTCCGGCTGTACCTGATGGGCCACGCCGACGAGGTCGAGGTCGGGGGGAAGAAGTACGACCTCGGGATGCGGTTCCTGCGGTACATGAAGCCGTACCGCATCCAGCTCCAGGATTTCCGGTTCGACCGCTACCCGGGGACGAACCAGGCTAAGAACTTTTCGAGCGACGTGAAGGTGTTCGACGCGGCCGGGGCCGAGGTGCTGGAGCGGACGATCCGGATGAACGACCCCCTCCGGTACGCCGGGGAGACGTTCTATCAGAGCAGCTTCGACGAGGAGACGGAGACCACCACCGTCCTCCAGGTGGTCAAGAACCCGGGCTGGGTGATCCCCTACGTCTCGTGCGTGGTGGTGACCGTCGGGCTGCTCGTCCACTTCGGCATCACCCTGAACCAGTTCCTGCGGCGGAGGGCCGCGGCATGATCCCGACCGACAACCCGCCGCCCGCCCGCCCGCCCCGCCGGACCGGCTGGTCCCTGCCCTACGTCGTCGTCGGCGTCGCGGCCGTCTACCTGCTGTCGGCCGCCGCCCGGATGGGCCCGCCGAAGGCCCCGTTCGACCTGGACGCGTTCGCCCGGCTGCCGGTGGTCGAGGGCGGGCGGGTCAAGCCGCTGGAGGCGACCGCCCGGGACTACCTCCGGGTGGTCAGCGGGCAGGAGGAGTACGTCGACGAGAACGGGACCAAGCAGCCGGCGATCCGGTGGTTCGCCGCCTGCATGGCCGCCCGCGGGCCGGACGAGGCCGACCCGGCCTGGAAGCTGAAGGTGTTCCGGGTCGACAACGAGCAGCTCCTGGCCGAGCTGCGGCTGGAGCCCCGGCAGGGGTTGCGGTACTCGCTGGACGAAATGAAGCCGCGGCTGGCCGGCCTGTTCCAGAAGGCCGGGGCGGCCGAGGAGAAGCGGGAGGCCGGCAAGAAGCTCGACCTGACCGAGACCAAGACCGTCGACCTGGCCCGGCACGTCACCCTCGCCCTGAACCTGGCCAAGTTCAAGGGGTACGACACCCCCCGGAGCCGGCTCCTGCTGCTGCCGCCGCGGTCGGCCGGGGCGGAGTGGCGGTCGCTCGGCGACCTCCGGGAGGAGGCCCGGGGCGGGTCGATGCGGCGGCTGATGGCCGACCCCCGGTTCGGCCGGGAGCGGGTGTCCAAGATGACCCCGGCCGAGCAGGACGCGCTGGTCGCCGAGGCCGAGGCGGCGATCGCCCAGGCGACGGCGGCACTCGACGCCGCGGACCCGGCGGCGGCCGCCTGGCCGAAGTTCGCCGCCGCCTACCGGGACAAGAAGTACGACGAGTTCAACACGGCGGTCGGCGAGTACCGGAACACGGCGTTCGACCACGTCCCGGGCCGGGACCTGGCCCGGGCGAACGCCGAGGCCGCCTACCTCCGGTTCGCCCCGTTCTACTACCTGACCGGGTTCTACGTCCTGGTGGTCGTCCTCGGGGCCGTTTCGTTCGTCATGGCCGCGGCCGAGAAGCCGGGGTGGCAGGAGGCGTTCCGCCGGTCGGCCACCTGGCTCTTGGTGTTCACCCTGGTCCTGCACACGGCGGCCCTCTTGGTCCGGATGTACCTGATGGACCGGCCGCTGGTGTTCGTCACCAACCTGTACTCGTCGGCCGTGTTCATCGGCTGGGGGTGCGTGGCCATCGGGCTGGTGCTGGAGCGGGTCTACCCGCTCGGGATCGGGAACACGGTGGCGGCGGTGCTCGGGCTGGCGACGACCATCGTGGCCCACAACCTCGGGACCGAGGACACCCTGGAGGTCAAGCAGGCGGTCCTGGACACCAACTTCTGGCTGGCCACCCACGTCACCACCGTCACCCTCGGGTACACGGCCACGTTCGTGGCCGGGTTCATCGGGGTGGTGTACGTGATGATGACCCTGGCCGGGGTGGTCCGGAACTCGTTCCTCGACCCCCGCCCGCCGTCGGCCGGTGGGCTGTTCGCGTTCGGGGCGGCGGCCGCCGGGCTGCCGGCCGTGCCGCTGTTCTTGCTGTGGTTCCTCCGCAGCGCGGTGGTCAAGTTCGAGTACGTCCCGGCCGGGGTGGCGGACCTGGCCTTCTACGCGGCGGTGGCCGCCGGGGCGGTGTACGCGGCCGCCCTGATCCTGACCCGGGCGTCGGCCGACCCGGCCCGGGCGGGCACGGTCCCGGGGATCGCCCGGCCGGCGGCGGCGATGGCCCTGACCCCGGACGTAGGGAAGGTGCTGGCCCAGATGGTCTACGGGGTGGTCTGCTTCGCCACCCTGTTGAGCTTCGTCGGGACGGTCCTCGGGGGCATCTGGGCGGACCAGTCGTGGGGCCGGTTCTGGGGGTGGGACCCGAAGGAGAACGGGGCCGTCCTGATCGTCCTGTGGAACGCGCTGATCCTCCACGCCCGGTGGGCCGGGCTGGTCAAGGCCCGGGGGGTGGCGGTGCTGGCGGTGGCCGGGAACATGGTGACGGCGTGGAGCTGGTTCGGGACCAACCAGCTCGGGATCGGGCTGCACGCCTACGGGTTCGACACCCGGCTGGCCGACGGGTGTACCAACTTCTGGCTCAGCCAGCTCGTGGTGATCGGCCTCGGGCTGATCCCCCGGCGGTACTGGGAACCGACCCCCATCCGCCCGGCGGAGACGCGGCGGGAGCCGGTCGCGGCGGTCGCGACGAACGGGCACCACAACGGCCACCCGAGCGGCAAGAGGAAGGCCGGCCGGCGGCGGTGAACCGCTTGTCGCCCCGAAGGGGCGTCCGGTAATAGCCCGGGGTGACAACCCCGGGAACAACATGGGTTGGAAAATCGGAGCCCCGCAGGGGCGACCCAGGCCGACGGGTCGCCCCTGCGGGGCTCCGAACCAATCATGTTCCGTCACCCGGGGTGGCACAACGGATTGCATCGGCCGGAGGGGATTGTGGTGAAACGAGTTCGCGCTCCCGGTAGCCTCGCGG
>JAIEQO010000402.1 GCA_019747655.1 Gemmataceae bacterium
GGCGGAGCCGCGGGACACCGGGGTTACGGTCGGCGGACGGCGAGGACGGCGACGTGGCCGCGGGAGTCGGGGTCGTCGACCTCCCAATGCTCGACCGCGAACCCGGCCGCGACCAGCAGGCCGAGGGCGGCGGCCGGCGGGTGTGCCGCGTAGAAGAAGGTTTGGCCGTGCATGTCCGAGGTGAACCCGGCGTCGGCCGTCCCACCGAGGGAGATAAGCAGCCGACCGCCGGGCACGAGCCACCCGGCCAGCCGGGCGAACATCCGCGTCTGGTCGGCCGGCGGCAGGTGGAAGACCGAGTCCCAGGCCACGGCCGCGTCGAACGGGCCGCCGGGGTCGGCGGTCCGCATGTCCCCGTGGACGAACACGCCGGCCGGGACGGCCCGTCGGGCGTGGTCGAGCATCCGGGCCGAGCCGTCGAGCCCTGTCACGCGGAAGCCCCGGCCGGCCAGGTACGCGGCGACCGGCTCGCCGCACCCGCAGCCCACGTCCAGGACCGCCGCGCCGGGCGCGAGCGGCCCGACCAGCCGGTCCACCCACACCCGCTCGCGGAACCCGTTGGTATCGCGGTCGGCCCGCCAGGCGTCGGCGATCCGGTCATAGGCGGCGGTCACGCCGTCGGCCGGGGACATGCGACCTCCTGCTTTTGGCGAGCGGGGGGCGTGAGCCCCCCGGTCGATTCCCACAACAAACCGGGGTTGCGTCACTACCAGGGGGCTCACGCCCCCCGCTCGTCCGGACAAAAACAGGGGTCTCATACCGGATGGGTTGATTGGCTTCCCTGGGACCGCGGCCGTCCCGGCCGCTCTTCGGCCGTCCGAGAAGAGCGGCCGGGACGGCCGCGGTCCCAGGGAAAGGAATCCCCGCAACTCGGTATCACGCCCCCCGCTCGCCAGGAATCTCTCACCCCTTCGGCCTGGCCGGGGGCTGGAGGTCCTTCTGGCCCTGGGCGGCGACGTGGTACTGGTCGGCCGGCACGTCGGCCCACTCCTGCTTCGTCCCGTCCGGCCAGTACACGGTCAGCTTCGTGACCTTCTCGGCCGACCCGAGGCCGAAGACGAGCCGCCGGTCGGGCGACGAGGCGTAGCTGCCGCCGCCCTTGGCGAACCGCGTCTGCGTCCGCCCGCCGGCCTCGACCACCACCCGGGCCCCGACCACGTCCCGGTGCTCGGCCCCGGACGGCCCGACGCCGACCCAGTGGTTCCCGGCCGGGGCCACGTTCCGCAGGACGGCGACCGGGTCGTTGATGTGCGAGACGGCCAGGTCCTGCCGGCCGTCGTTGTCGAAGTCGGCCAGCACCGCCCCCCGGCCGAGGTGGGCGGCGGCGAAGTACGCCCCGCCCCGCCGGCCGACCTCGGCGAACCGCCCGCCCTTGTTCCGGAGGAGCACCGGGAGCTGCCGGCGGGCCGCCCCGGTCGGGTAGCGGATGGCGTGCCCGTCGATGACGAACAGGTCCTCCCACCCGTCGTGGTCGAGGTCGGCGAACCCGGTCCCCCAGCCGACGAACTTCCGGCCGATGGCCGCGATCCCGGTCGGCTGGGTGGCGAACACGAACGACGGCCGGTTCGGGGCCTCGGTCATGTTCCGGTACAGGGCGTGGAGTTCGTTCTCGTAGTTGGTCACCCACAGGGCCGGCCGCCCGGTCCCCTCCGGGTCGCCGGCGTCCACCCCCATGCTCCCGTTGTTGTCGGCGCTGCCGCCCAGTGCCACCCCGGTGTGCATGCCCCGCTCGGTCAGTTTGATCTGCGCTTTGTCCGATTGGTTCATGTAGAGGAAATTCGGGACGGTGTCGTTGGCCACGTAAACGTCCGGCCGGCCGTCCCCGTTCACGTCCACCGCCACCGCCCCGAGCCCCTTGCTCGCCCCGTCGCCGCCCTTGTGCAGCCCGGCCACGTCGGACACGTCCACGAACAGCCCGCCGCCGGCGCTCCGGTAGACCTTGTGCGGCAGCCCCTTGAACCGCTTCGGCGGGCAGACGTCCCGGGTCTTGCCGTCGTACTGGCAGTCGGTCGGGTGGTTGCTGAACGACCAGTCGACGTACTGGCAGACGTACAGGTCCGGGCTGCCGTCGGCGTCCAGGTCGGCCCAGGCGGCGCTGGTCGCCCAGGTGATGCCGCGGTCGAGCCCGGCGGCCGCCGACACGTCGCGGAACCGCCGCCCGCCCTTGCCGTCCGGCTCGTTGTGGAACAGGGCGACCCGGCCCCAGCCGGTGACGAGCAGGTCCGGCCAGCCGTCGCGGTCGTAGTCCGCGACCGCCGCCGCGTGGGAGTAGAACCACGGCTTACCGTCGGCCAACGTCTCCAGCCCGGCGGCCGCGGTCACGTCCTCGAACTGGAAGCCGCCGCGGTTGCGGTACAGCTTACCGGGGTGGCCGCGGATCTCCCGCTTGTCCGGCCCGGCGAAGTACCCGCCGCCGGGGGCGTACAGGTCGAGCAGGCCGTCGCCGTCGTAGTCGATCGCGGCCAGCCCGCCGCCGAGCGACTCCAGGATCGACAGGTGGTCGGCCGTGTCCTCGCCGTTGCGGTAGCTGAAGCTGACGCCGGAGGTGGAGGTCACGTCCTCGAACCAGGGCGGGCCGACCGGCTCGTCGGCCGCCGGAGGAGCCACTTCGACCCCGGAGGGAACGGCCTCGCCACCGCGGCCGCACCCGACGATCGCCGCCGACAGGCCCACGAGTCCGATGAGGGCCACGCCGAACCGTCGCATGATCCACCCCGGCGGGAGAGATGAAGCCGGTCAAAAGACGTTTGGAGACCGGTTCTTCCGGAGCGCGGGCCTCCGGCCCGCAGCGGGCCGGAGGCCCGCGGTCCCGGGGGCCGTCAGGGCGAGGGGAGCCGGGCCCGGTAGCCGGCGGCCCGCTTGGCGTTGCCCTTCCCCTCGTAGTACGCCGCCAGGGCCCGGAGGGTCGGCGGGTGGTTCGGGTCCTTCTCCAGCGCCTTGTCGAGCCAGCTCAGCCCGTGCCGGTCCTTCCCCTGGCCCAGCAAGACGGTCCCGAGTTCGCTGAACTCGGCGGCGGTGGCGGCGGGCTTGTCCGGCACGTCCTGGAGGAGCTT
This sequence comes from Gemmataceae bacterium, assembly GCA_019747655.1. Classification (GTDB taxonomy): domain Bacteria; phylum Planctomycetota; class Planctomycetia; order Gemmatales; family Gemmataceae; genus Urbifossiella. Next base: position 3,054 of record JAIEQO010000402.1, read on the forward strand.
GTACGCCCGGTCGGCGAGGGCCCGGTGGCGCTCGAACGCGGCCAGCTCGGCGGCAGCCGCGTCCGCCTTGCCCTGGAGCCGGAGGGCGGCGGCCAGGTGGAACCGGGCCTCGGTGTCGGCCGGGTCGGCGGCCAGGACCGCCCGCAGCCGGGCCTCGGCGTCGGCCCCCCGCCCCTCCTGGATGTCGAGCTGGGCCAGGGTGACGAGCAGGGTGGCGTCGCGGGGCAGGTGCGGCAGGGCGTCCTCCATCAGCCGCCGGGCCTCGTCCGGCCGGCCCTGGAGGAACCGGCAGATGCCGAGCCGGCCCCGGACCTGGGGGTGGTCCGGGGCCTGGCGGAGGAGCCGTTCCAGGTGCGGCTCGGCCTCCGGGGCCTGCTTGTCCTCCAGCAGCATCTCGGCCACCCGGAGCCGGGCGATCAGGTGGTCCGGGTCGGCGGCCAGGGCCCGGTGGTAGTCCTGGGCGGCCCCCTTGTGGTTGTCCAGCCGCTCCAGGGCGAACCCCCGCAGGAGGTACGCCTTCGGGGCGTCCGGGTGGAGTTCGAGCCACCGGCTGGCGCAGGCGTAGGCCAGCTTGTACCGCTGGCCGAGGAGGTACGCCCGGGTCAGGGTTTCGAGGATGAGCGGGCTCTCGGGGTGGCCGGCCTCGGCCAGGGTGAAGAGCGACTGGGCCACCCCGTCCAGGTCGCCGGTCTGGGCCCGGAGGAGGAGGAACTCGAGCTGGACGGCGTCGTCGGCCCCGCCGGCCAGGCCGATGGCCCGGTTCAGGTGGGCCTCGGCGGCGGGCAGGTCGCCGGCCAGCCGGGCCGCCCGGGCGGCCAGCCGGTGGGTCTCCCGGCTCCACGGCCAGGCGGCCAGGGCCCGGTCGA
>JAIEQO010000090.1 GCA_019747655.1 Gemmataceae bacterium
GCCCGGGGTGGCCCCGGCCGGGCCGGCCGGGCCGGGGCTGGCGGCCCCCCAGCGGAACGTCACCGCCGTCCCGCTCCAGGAGCTGGGGGCGGTGGTCATCCGGGCCGCCGACCAGCGGGACCTGGAGATCGTCCTCGACCTGATCGCCAAACTCCAGGAGCAGGCCAAGGAGGCCGAACCGGTCCTCAAGCTGGTCCGGCTGAAGTACCAGGACTGTAGCGGGCTGGCCGGGACCCTGAACTCGATCTTCGGGAAGGTCCAGCTCGGGCTCGGGTCGAACATCCTGTCGACCACCGGGGGCGGGCCCGGGACGGCCGCCGCCCTCCAGGCGGTGACCGGGGTGTCCCAGAACCAGAACGCCTTCGCCATCGCCATCCCCCGGTCGAACTCGGTCCTGATCGCCGGGCCGCGGGGCCGGATCAAGGACATCGAGGCCGAGATCGACCGGCTCGACCAGCCGAACGACGCCCCGATCCGGGCGTTCCCGCTGAGGAACGCCTCGGCGTCGGTGGTGGCCCGCCAGCTCCAGCAGCTCTACACCCAGCGGTTCCCCCAGGACGGGCCGCCGAACCAGCAGTTCCGGGCCAGCTACGACACGTCGAACAACGCCGTCCTGGTCCAGGCCGCCCCGGCCGACATGAAGGACATCGAGGAGCTGATCCGCCGGCTCGACACCCCGTCCAACCAGGCGGTCAGCGAGGTCCGGCTGTTCAAGCTCCGCAACGCCCTGGCCGACGAGCTGGGGGCGACCCTGGCCCAGGCCCTGGCCGCCAACGTGGTCAACCCGACCCAGCAGGCCACCCAGCCGTGGTTCACCCAGACCGTCACCCAGGGGGTCGGGGCCCTGGGCGGGGCCCTGGGGGCCGGCCCGGGGGGCGGGCAGTTCGGCGGGCAGCAGTTCGGGGCCGGCCAGCAGTTCGGCCAGGGCGGGCAGTTCGGCCAGCCGTTCGGGCAGGGCGGCCAGTTCGGCGGGCTGGCCGGGGCGGCCGGGCTGACCGTCACCGTCCCGACCGTCGGGGCCACCTCCGGCGGCGGGCTGTCGACCAAGACCAACGCCCTGCGGTTCTTCTCCGCCCGGGACGGGCAGGTGGTCGAGTCCGGGTTCCTGGAAGACGTCCACATCATCCCGAACACCCGGACCAACGCGCTCCTGGTGACCGCCCCCGAGCGGACGATGAAGCTGATCGAGCGGCTGATCGACAACCTCGACACGGTGGCGGCGGCGGCCGCGTACATCAACGTGTTCCGGATCGAGCGGGGCGACGCCGTCCTGATCGCCCAGCTCATCAGCCAGCTCTTCAGCAGCCAGAACCGGACCGCCCTGACCCCCGGCGGGGGTGGGGGCGGCGGCAACCAGCTCGGCGGCCAGTTCGGCCAGGGCGGGCAGTTCGGCCAGGGCGGCGGGGCCCAGGCCCAGGCCGGGCAGGTCCGGCCGCTGTTGACCCTGACCGGGGACGTGTCCCCCGGGGCCACCCTGATCGGGCTGTCGATCGCCGTCGACGACCGGACCAACAGCCTGATCGTGGCCGGGTCGCAGAACGACCTGGAGACGATCCGGGCGATCATCGCCCGGCTCGACTCGTCCCCGGCCGGGGCCCGGTTCAACGACGTGTACAAGCTCCGCAACGCGGCCGCGGCGGACGTGGCGACGGCCCTCCAGGCGTTCTTCCAGCAGTCCCTCCAGGTGTACACCGGGGCCCAGTTCGCCACCGCCTACGCCCAGCTCCAGCGGAACGTCCAGGTGGTCGCCGAGCCGGTCAGCAACACGCTGTTGGTCAGCGCCAGCCCGGAGTACTTCGCCGAGATCCGCCGGATCGTCGAGCGGATCGACGCCCAGCCGCCGCAGGTCCTGATCCAGGTGCTGATCGCCGAGGTGCAGCTGAACAACACCGAGGAGTTCGGGGTCGAGGTCGGCCTCCAGAGCCCGGTCATCTTCGGCCGGAGCGTGGCCGGGAGCGGCCCCGGCACCCCGGGGTTCAACTTCAACACCAGCTCGCTCGGGCTCCTGCCGAACGCCAACACCTTCAACCAGGGGGTGGTCGGGTTCCAGGGGCTGGGGAACCTGAACGTCGGGCGGACCGGGAGTGCCGGGTTCGGCGGGCTGGTCCTGTCCGCCCAGAGCCAGTCGTTCAACCTGCTGATCCGGGCCCTGAACGCCCAGGGCCGGGTGGACATCCTCAGCCGGCCGCAGGTCCAGGTGGCCGACAACCAGGTCGGGTACGTCCAGGTCGGGCAGGACTTCCCGTACCTCGGGGCGAGCACCCTGACGGCCACCGGGGTGGCCCAGCAGAACATCCAGTACCGGTCGATCGGGGTGACGATGCGGGTGACCCCGCGGGTGAACCCGGACGGGAAGGTGCTGATGCGGGTCGAGCCGCAGATCTCCAGCGTGGCCGGCAGCCTGGTCAGCCTGGGGAACGGGATCACCCAGCCGGCGTTCAACGTCGAGACGGTGGAGACGACGGTGCTGGCGGCCGACGGCGAGACGATCGTCCTCGGCGGGCTGATCTCCCGGCAGGACACCCGGACCGAGAACGGCATCCCGTTCTTCAAGAACATCCCGTACGTCGGGGCGCTGTTCCGGTACCGCAGCCACGCGATCAACAAGCGGGAGGTGCTCATCATCATGACCCCGCACATCATCCGGACCGAGTACGACGCGGCCCGGGTGCTGGCCGAGGAGAGCCGCCGCATCCAGTGGTGCCTGCCGGACGTGGCCAAGTTCCACGGGCACGGGATGGAGGTACTGGGGCCGGCCGCCCAGGGGGCCAACCCGATCCCGGTCGGGGGCCCGGCCCCGGGCGGGGGGTTCGCGCCGATCCCGCTGTTCCAGGGGCCGCCGGCCGCCCTCCCGCCGGGGTACGCCCCGCCGGCGTCGGTCGTCCCGGGGCTGCCCCAGCCGATCCCGGTGCCGTCGACCCTCCCGGTCCCCCCGGGCGTGCCGCTCCCGGACGTCAACCCGATGGGGGCCGCGGCCCGGCCGTGGGTGCCGATGGTCCCGGGGGCCCCGGCCGGGGTGCCGGCCCTCTCCCCGACGCCGGGGGTGATGCCGGCCGCCGCGGCCGCCCCCCAGTTCCAGTCGATGGCGCCGGCGGCGGCCGGCCGCGGGTTCACCATGTCGGCCCCCGCTACCCCGCCGGCTCCGGGCATGGACGCCCCGAAGCCCGGGCCCCAGGTCAAGGAGGACCGCCCGTGGAACGTGTTCGGCAAGTGACGCGGCCGGCCGTCGGGGCGGCCCTGACCCTCTGCCTGGCCGCCGGGTGCATCCACGTCCACACGGACGGGACCGGCAAGGTGAAGTCGGTCGAGCTGAAGGCGGGCTCACCGAGCGAGGAAGCGGCGGCCAAGACGGACGGCGGCGTCAAGCAGGCGTCGGCCACGGTCCCGGCCCCGATCAGCCTGCCGGCCCTCCCGTCGCTCTCAAAGATGGCCGGGTTCACCGGGCCGGGGGCCGCCCCGATCCCGGGGACGGTCATCCTGACCATGTTCGAGAATCGGGTGGTGCCGCTCCCGGACCCGACCCGGAACGACGCCCCGACCCCCGGGCTGGTCGGCCAGCTCTTCCTGTTCGGGGCCGGGTCGAAGATGCCGTTCGCCCCGGCCGACGGGCCGATGACGTTCGTGATGTACGACGAAACGTCCGGCAAGCCGGCCGAGACCCCGATCGGGAGCTGGACGTTCGACAGGGTGACGCTGGCCCGGCTCCTGACCACGGACGAGCGGTTCGGCCGGTGCTACGCCCTGTTCCTGCCGTGGCCGGACTACAAGCCGTCGGTCACCCGGGTGCGGATCACGGCCCGGTACGCCCCGGAGAACGGGCCGCCCTTGACCGCCCCGCCGCAGACGGTGACGCTGGACGGGAACGCGGCCCGGGAGGTCAAGGACCAGCCGGGGGCGTTGCCGCCGCCGTCCGGGCTCGGGCC
>JAIEQO010001076.1 GCA_019747655.1 Gemmataceae bacterium
GAGCGCGGCCCCCGCGGCGTCGAGTACCCGATGCAGGTGTTCCTCGGCGGGGCCGACAGCCCGGACCTGGCCCGGACGGCGGGTGTGCTGTTCTGGGGCCTGTTCCCGGCCGTCACCGGCATCATCACCATGCGGCTCCTGGCCGAGGAGCGGGGCACCGGGACGCTCGAAGTGTTGCTGACGGCCCCCATCCGGGACTGGCAGGTGGTGCTGGCCAAGTTCGCCGCCTGCTACGGCTTCTACCTCCTCCTCTGGCTGCCGACGCTGGTTTATCTACCGGTGCTGCTCGACCTGCACGCCGACTGGCGGGCCGCGTACACGCCGTTCGGCATCGCCATGCTGGCCGGGGCCGGGCTGTTCCTCCTGGCCGTGCTGCTGACGATCCTCGGGGCCAACGGCTGGTTCGCCCTCTTCCTCGGGTTGATCGGGGCGGCCGGGGCCGGGGTCGGCGGCTACCTGCATTACACCCGCGACGCCGAACACCTCGTTACCCTGACGGCCGGGATCGACCCGTACCCGGTGCTGACCTCGTACCTCGGGGTGGTCCTGGCCGGGGCGATGTTCCTCGCGGTGGGGTTGTTCGCGTCGAGCCTGGTGAAGAGCCAGCTCGTCGCCTGGATGGTCGCGCTGTTACTCGGGCTGGGGTTCGTCCTGCCGGCGCTGTTGCGGTACTGGTTCGAGGCCGGGTCGGCCGGCGACCGGGTGGTCTACCTCCTCGGCGTGCCGGAACACTTCCGCCGGGACTTCACCCGCGGGGTGATCGACACCCGGCCGCTGGTGCTGTATGCGAGCGTCACCCTGTTCTGCCTGTACTTGACGGTCCGCAGCCTGGACGCGAGGCGGCTGCGGTAAGGCCAACGCCCGTAGGGTGGGACGAGCGGACCGTCCGCGGTCCGCGATGTCCCACGGCGACATCAATCGTGGGACATCGCCGGCCCCGGGCCGGCTCGTCCCACCCTACGAAACCCGGCCGATCGTCATTCGATTGCCGCCGGGAAATCCGCCCCGATTACCTTGACCCCGGCCAACGGCAGCGTATAGTACAAATGTATATTATAGGCGGCGGACCGCCCGGAGCCCGCGTGAGCAGCACGGAGACCTCCCATTTCTGGGTCGGCCGGTTCACCGAGGAGGCCGCGGTCGGGTACTTCGAGGAGGTCCGAGACCCGGACGACGAGGACCGCGAACACACGCCACTCTCCGCCTTCGCCCGGGACCAAGGCGAGACGTGGTACGACCACGACTTCCTGGAGCACGGGTGCTACCCGAAGGCCGAGTCGGTCCGGGAGCTGACGAACGGGCACTCGTACCACGAGCAGTGGGCGGACGAGCTGGCCCGCCGGGCCGACGCCGCCGGGCTGACGGGGATGAACTTCCTCATCTTCATCAGCGAAGGCGAGGTCGAGGAGCCCCGGTCGGTCACGGGCGACGGGTACGAACTGTACTACCTCGGGACGATCGCGTACCGCGTCTGAGTCGGCCGAGCATGGCGGGATACGGGATCGCTAGACTTCGGACGCAAACGGCGAGAGGAAAACGGGTTCGGGCGATTTTTCCGGTCGAGCATGACAGGGTCGGCGAACCCCGGCCGAACACCGACCGCCAGGATTTCCAGGGTTTCGTGACGAAAACGGCGGGCGAAAAAAATACAGGGGGGGAGGGGGCACCCACCTTCCCCACAACCGGAGCCTCATCATGGCCGCCACAGATGCCCGCCGGCGTTCGACCTGGGGCGGCCGGTTCCGCCTCCTGGTCCGGGTCCTGGGCTTGACGGGTCTGGTGGCCTCGGCGGCCGGGGCGGTCGTGCTCTCGACGGTGTACGGCTGGCCCGAGTCGCAAGCCGCGGCCGAAGAGACGGCCCGGTCGGCGTGGGCGTCGGCGTCCGAAGGGGGGGGTGACACCTTCACCCGGGTGGCCTCGGTCGTCCTCGTGGCCGGGCTGGCGGGGGTGGTCGTGGCCCTGGTGGTGGAGCTGCTCGGCGGGTTGTTCCTGGTGGCCGGGCGGCGGACCGCCGGGGGGGTCACGGCGACGCTGGCCACCGCGGCGGCCGTCGCGCTACTGGTGTTCGTCAACCTCGAATCCCTGTCCCACCACCGCCGCTACGACCTGACCCGGGACGCCCGGTTCACCCTGCCGGCCGGGGTGGCCGACGACCTCCGCCGGCTCCGGGCCGACAGCCCGACCACGGTGGTGGTGTTCCAGCAGCACAAGACGGCCGGGTCGCTCTCCGGCAAGCCGGACTCCTACGACTACGCGGCGGAACGCAAGGTGGTCGAGAAGGTGACGGACCTGGTGGACCAGTTCCGGGCGTTCGGCCCGCGGTTCCGGGTGGCCGTCCTGGATGTCGAGGACGAGGGGTACGAGCGGCAGTTGGCCGACCTGACGAAGGAGGTTCCGGAGCTGAAGGCGGCGGTCGAGGCGGCCCCGGAGAACAGCATCTTCTTCGCCGCCAACGGCCGGGTCCAGCGGCTCGGGTTCAACGAGTTCCTGGCCCTGGACAAGACGGCCTCGAAGGCGGCCGACGGGGGCCGCGGGAACCTGGTGCTGATGCCGCAGGGGGTGGAGCGGTTCGCCCGGCGGGTGCTGGCCGTCCAGGAGCGGCGGCCGAAGGCGGCCATCGCGGTCGTCCACGGCTACCTGGGGACGACCGGCCCGGACACGTTCACCCTGGCCGGGCTGAAGAAGACGCTGACCGAGTACGGGTTCGACGTGACCGACATCGTGCTGCGGAAGGGGTGGGGCGAGGCCCGGTCGCTTTCGGACCTGAAGCCGGCCGCGTACACGCAGGAGGAGTTCGCCCTGGACGAGCTGGAGGGCGAGCTGGAGGAGGCCGGGAACCGGGCCCGGGCGGCCCGGGCCGAGGCGGCCGTGCTGGACCAGGTCCGGGGCCTCTTCGGCAAGCTGTCCGGCCGGCCGTTCCGCGAGCGGGTGCGGTTCTACGTGCTCCTGTCGGAGGACGCCAAGAACCGCGGCTGGCTGGAGGTCACCGGGGTCTACCGGAAGTGGGCCGAGGGGATCACCGAAGAGACGGAGAAGGGGTTCCGGGCCGACCTGGAGGCGGCGGTCGGGGCCCAGCGGGTGAAGGCCGAGCAGGAGGTGGGCGAGGCCGAGAAGGCCCGGCGGGCGGCCGACGACAAGCTGGCCGCGGCCCTCAAGGACGAGCGGCCGATCCAGGACCGGCGGCTGACCGACGTGAAGGCCAAGTTGTCCCGGCTGCTGTCGGACGTGGACCTGCTGATCGTCCCGCGGTTCACCATCGCCAGCGTCACCAGCGGGCGGACGGTCGACCCGCAGTTGCACGCCCTGAGCGCCGAGCAGACGGAGGTGGTCCGGGACTTCATGAAGGCCGGCAAGCCGGTGCTGGCCCTGCTCGGGCCGGTGCCCGGGGAGGACGGCAACCCCGCCGAGCCGGACGGGTTCGAGAAGCTGCTGGCCGAGCGGGGCATCGAGCTGGGCAAGGACACGGTGCTGTTCGACGCCGAGGGGCGGGCGCTGGCGGCGTTCGGGGCCGGGGGCCAGTTCGGCGGGGCCGGCCCGGCCGACATCCCGCCCTTAGCCGTCGAGGACCGGACGGGCGGCGAGGCGGTCGGCCCGAACCCGGTCGGGGAGGCGGTCCGGGCGACCGGCCGGGCGGTCGGGGCCGAGCAGAAGCTGGACATCCGGGCCCGGGCCCTGCGGCCGGTGTACGTGGCCCCGGGGTGGCAGGCCCGGCTGCCGTTCGCGGCCGAGTTCCTGCTGACCGGAGCCGACTCGTGGAACGAGGCCAAGCCGTTCGCGGTCGGCGACCGGGCCGGCCGGATCACCTACGTCCCGCGGTTCGACCCGCCGGCCAAAAGGACCGGCCGGGACGACCTGGGGCCGGCGAACCACGCCGAGGAGCGGCGGGGGCCGTTCCCGGTCGGGGTGGCGGTGGAGGGGAAGCCGCCGGCGT
>JAIEQO010001067.1 GCA_019747655.1 Gemmataceae bacterium
AGCGCGGCGGTCGCGGTCGGCGGCCGGCTCGGCGGGGCGGTCGCCCCGGTCCTGACCGTCTGGCTGGCCGGCCTCGCCGCGGCCGGCTGGCGGCTGCCGTTCTGGGTGTACGGCGGGGTCGGGATGGCCGGGGCCGTGGTGTTCTACGGATGGTTCCGGAACCGCCCGGCCGACCACCCGGCGGTGAACCCGGCCGAGGTCGCCCTGATCGGCGGGGCTGACCCCCGCCCGGACGGGCCGGTCGGCCCGCCGCCGCTGGCCGGGATGGCCACCAGCCGGGCCCTGTGGCTGGCCTCGGTGGTCCAGTTCCTGGCCAACTTCGCCTGGGCGTTCATCATCACCCTTTTCCCGAAGTACCTGGCCCAGGTGTTCGAGACGCCGGAGCGCGAGCGGGCGTGGTACCAGGCGTACCCGCTGTACGCCGGGATCGTCGGCATGCTACTCGGCGGGTGGCTGACCGACCGGGCGGTCCGGCGGTACGGGCTACGGTGGGGGCGGGCGGTGCCGGTGGCGGCGTCCCGGCTGGTCGTCGGGGCGGCCTACCTGGCCTGCCTCGGGGCGGCCGACCCGGTGGCGGTGATGCTCCTGATGTGTGTGGTGGCGTGGGCGACCGACGTGGGGACGGCCCCGGTCTGGGCTTACGCCCAGGACGTCGGCGGGCGGCACGTCGGGGCGGTGATCGGTTGGGCGAACATGTGGGGGAACCTCGGGGCCTGGCTCGCCCCGATGGTCCTAAGCCGGGTGGCCCGTGACGCCTACCCCGGCGACCCGGCCGCCGGGTGGGACGCGGCCTTCCTCCTCTGTGCGGCGACGCAGCTCGTGGCGGCCGCGGCCGCCCTGGGCATCGACGCCCGCCGCCCGGTCCGGGGGGCGTAGCGGCTCAGGCGAGCCGGGCCGCGACCCGCCACAGCAGGAACACGCCGACCGCCGCCTCCAGGACCGACGGCAACACCCGCAGCCAGAAGTCGGTGACGATCAGCCGGGCGAAGAGGGCGTCCGAGTAGCCGTGGTCGGTGAGCGCGGTCTGGATCGGAATCTGGATCGCGAAGCTCGACAGCCACCCGACCACCTGGCAGGCGAAGGCGACCAGCACCGCCCACCGGGGCACGAACGCCGGCCGGCGGACGAGCAGGAAGACGGTCGGCGGGAACCGGAGGGCGACCGGGATCACCAGCAGGGGGAAGATGAGCCCGAGGTGGTCCCGGCGGGTGGCCGTGAAGTCGGCGTTCGACATCCCGGCCCCCATGTCCCGCCACATCGGGTAGTTGAGCAGCGATTCGAGCAGCCCGGCACCGAGCGCATAGAAGAGCAAGGCGAGGTACACAACCAGGACGACGGCGGCGACCCGGCGGCCGACGCCCGGGCGTTGTTCGGGCAGGCCCATCGGACGAACCTCCAGCGGGCGATCGGTGATCCGGGAAGCGGGGCCGGGTCGGAAGCGACCCGGCCCCGCCGCGGCCGCGCCGTCAGTCGTCGAACACCACCTCGCCGTTCAACAGGACGTCGTCCCCGGCGTTGCCGATGAGGACGTCGTCCCCGGCCCCGCCGTCGAGGACATCGTCGCCCTCCTCGCCCCGGAGGATGTCGTCGCCGGCCCCGCCGAAGGCCACGTTGTCGCCGGACCCGGCGAACACCACGTCGTCCCCGGTCCCGCCGGACAGCACGTCGTCGCCGTCGCCGCCGAGCAGGGCATCATCCCCCGCCCCGCCGTCGGCCCGGAACCGCATCCGGGCCGGCTCCAGGTCGGTGGCGTCGATGGAGTCGTCGCCGCCCAAGCCGTTCACCTCCAGCACGTCGCCGGCCGCTTCGGTCCCGGTGATCCGCACCTCGGCCGCCAGCCCGCCGACCGTGACTACGCCGTTGGCCGACGAGGCCGTGACCGAGTCGTCCCCGGCCGTGCCGTTGACGACCACCACGTCGTTGTTCCCGCCCGGCACGCCGAAGTCGAACAGGCTGAGGTCGATGCGGTCCACGCCGGTGCCGGTCAGGTCGTTCAAGGTGATCGTGTCCGCCCCGCCGAACGAGAAGAATGAGACCGACTCCAGGTCGCCCGCGTCGAGGGTGACGTCGTCCACGTCGCGGGTGAACCGGAACCGGTCGCCGGCGGCCGACAGGGCGATCCGTTCGTTGGCCGTCGATCCGCTGGCGGTGAGGGCGTCCCGGCCGGCCCCGCCCTCGATCCGGTCGTTCCCGTCGCCCGCACGCCAGAAGGCGATGTCGTCCCCCCCGCCGCCGAGGAGTACGTCATTTCCCCGCCGGCCGTCCAGGAAGTCGTCCCCGGCCCCGCCGACGAGCACGTCGTTCCCGGCGGTGCCGGACAGGTCGTCGTCCCCGGCCCCGCCGTCGAGCGTGAACGTCATCAGCCCGGCGGCCACGCCCCCGGCCTCGATCCGGTCGTCCCCGCCGAGGGTGTTGACGGCCAGCTCGTCCGCCGCCGCGGCCCCCTCGACGGTCACGGCCGTCGGCCCGAATACGAACACCTGCCCGCCGAAGGCGAGTACGTCCACGAAGTCGTCCGCGGCGGTGCCGTTGACGACCACGCGGTCCGTCTTGTCGTCCGCCGCCCCGCCCGCGGCCAAGTCGACCTCGAACTCCTGCACGGCGGTGCCGGTCAGGTCGTTGACGGTCACGGTGTCGGCCCCGCCGAGGGCCTGGACGTCGACCCGCTCGACGCCGGCGGTGTCCATCACGATGTCGCCGACGTCGCGGGTGAACCGCAGCCGCGAGCCGTTCGCCGACGCCACGAACACCTCGTCGTCGTCGGACCCGACGAAGACCAGGGTGTCGAACCCGGCCTCGCCCTCGACCCGGTCGCTGCCCTCGCCCGGGAGCCAGCCGAACACGTCGTCGCCGTCGCCCAGGAAGGCCACGTCGTCCCCCGCCTCGCCGGCCGCGAAGTCGTTGCCCGACCCGCCGAACAGCTGGTCCGCGTCGTCCCCGCCGAGCAGCACGTCCGCCCCCGACTGGCCGAGCAGGAAGTCGCTCCCCGCGCCGCCGGCGAGCCGGTCGTCGCCGTTCTGGCCGTGCAGGGCGTCGTCGCTGCTGCCGCCGGTGACGGTGTCGTTCCCGGACCCGCCGAAGAGTTGCCCGGACGGCAGCGGCCTGTTCGCCTCGTCGAACACGATCCGGTCGTTCCCGCCCAGCCCGAAGACGGTGATCGTGTGGGTGTTGAACACCGTCGGGAACCCGCCCGGGAGGCCGCCGGCGAGCGGGACCTCGCCGTTCACCGAAATCACCCCGATCTCGTCCCGGCTGATGACGACCTCGTTGTCCGCGCCGTCGCCGAACACCGTCAGGGTGCCGAACCCGACCACACTGGTCACGGCCGGCACGTCACGCCCCTCCAACCCCGTCAGTCGTAACGTCGTCGAGCGCATTCAAAACCCTCGGAAAAAGGAACGGGCGATGCTGGGAAGGGCGATGAACGACGGGCGAAACAATCGGGGCCGGGTCGCTTCCGACCCGGCCCCGCCAGCGACCCAACCGGTCGCTACTGGATCACGACGTTGTCGCCGGCCCCGCCGTCGAGCACGTCCTGGCCGGGCCCGCCGACCAGCACGTCGTCCCCGGCCCCGCCGGACAGGGAGTCGGACCCGTCGCCGCCGACCAGCACGTCGTCCCCGGCCCCGCCGTCGGCCGCGAGCTGGATCGACCCGGCGGCCAGCCCCGAGGCCTCGACCACGTCGTCCCCGGCCAGGGCGTTGACCGTCAGCCGGTCGTTGGCCGCCTCGGCCCCGGTGATGTTGACCTGGGCGGCCAGGCCGATCACCGACACCCCGGCCGCGTCCCCGAACACCTGGGCCACGTCGTCCCCGTTGGTGCCGAACACGAACACCTTACTCGGTTGGCCGCCGGCCCCGATTAGCCCGCCGGTGCCGCCGGCCCCGCCGGCCCCGCCGGTGCCGCCGGCCCCGATTAGCCCGCCGGCCCCGCC
>JAIEQO010000914.1 GCA_019747655.1 Gemmataceae bacterium
GCCGGCCGCCGCCGGCCGCTCTTCGCCGCCGACGCCGGGCCCGGGGCGACGGCCGCGTTCGAGCTGCGGGCCGGCGACCGGCTCGGGGTCTACCTGATCCGCGACGGGTCGGCCGCCGACTGGCTGGCCGCCAACCCGGCCAACGACCCGGCCGGCGGGCCGGTGGCGGTGTTCCCGTTCGCCGCCGCCAACCCGGCCGGGGCCGACCTGTTCCGGGCCGGGCCGCGGAACCGGGCGGCGTTCGAGGACACGGCCGGGGCCGACGACGACCGGAACGACGCCATCGTCGGGTTCCGGGTGACGGGCGAGCGGTCCGACCTGCCCGAGCCGCCGCCCCCACCGCCCCCGCCGCCGGCGAACACCGCGCCGACCGTCTCCGACTTGCCGGACGCGACGGTCGCGTTCGGGGTCGCGCTCGGGCCGGTCGCGTTCACGGTCGGCGACGCCGAGACCCCGGCCGGCGACCTCGTCGTCACCGCCACCACGTCCGACCCGGCCCTGTTCCCGGCCGACCGCCTCGTCCTCGACGGGTCCGGGGCGGCCCGCACCCTGGTCGTGACGCCGGCCGCCGGGGCGTCCGGCACGGCCACCGTCACCGTCACCGTGACCGACGCCGGCGGGCTGACCGCGACCGACACCTTCACCCTGACCGTCGAGCCGGCCACGCAGAACGCCCCGCCGACCATCTCCGCCGTGGCCGACCGGGTCATCCCGGCGGGCGGCTCGACCGGCCCGATCCCGTTCACGGTGGCCGACGCCGAGACCCCGGCCGCCGACCTGATCGTGGAGTCCGCCACGTCCGACCCGGTCACCGTCGTCCTCGGCGGGGCCGGGGCCGACCGGACGGTCCGGGTGAGCCCGATCGGCACCTGGACCGGGACGGCGACGATCGCACTGGTCGTCCGCGACACCGGCGGGGCGAACGCGACCGAGACGTTCGAGGTGGTGGTCGTCGGCCCGACCCCGTTCGGCGACCTGGCCGGGTGGACGGCCCGCCGAGCGGGGCGGGTCCGCGGGCCGGCGCGGCACCGTGGCGGCCGACAACGGCCGGGCCGTCCTCCGCGAGGGTGACTCGTTCGCCACCACCCTGTCGCGGTCGTTCGTCGTCCCGGCGAACCCGACCCCGCTGACGTTCACCTACGAGCAGCTCGGCCTCGACACCACCGCCGCCGGGTTCGTGAACGACGCTTTCGAGGCGGCCCTGCTCGACGCCGCCGGCAACCCACTGGCCGCGACCTTCACGCAGGGCCGCGACGCCTTCTTCAACGTCGCCGACGGCAGCCCGGCTGCCCGCGGGGCTGGCACGACCCTGGCCGGCCAGACGATCACCGCCGACCTGTCCGGCATCCCGGCCGGGACGGTCGCCACGCTCGTCCTGCGGCTGGTGAACAACGACGCCGACACCGGCTCGTCGGTCACGCTGGCGTCGTGCATTCTGCCGGACGCCGCCGCGGCCCCGCAGGGGACCAAGTTCTACGTCGCCGACCCGGCCGCCGGGCAGACGTATCGCTACGGCCCGGCCGGCTTGACCGGCGGGGCGTTCGCGGCCGCCGGGAACCCGCTCGGCATCGCCAGCAACCCGGCCGGCGACACCCTCTGGACGGTGGACGGCACGACGGGTGTTGTCACGGTCGTTGGCTCGAACGGCACGCCGGTCGGGAACTGGACCGCGACCGATGTGGCCGGCGCGGTCGGCGTGACGGTGGACGCCGGGACGCTGTGGCTGGTCGACCGGCCGGCCGGGCGGGTGCGGCGGTACGACGGCGGGGCGCTGCGAACCTCGGGCGACGCGGCCGAGAGCGGCGGGTTCGCCCTACACCCGGACAACGCCGCCCCGGGCGACCTGGTGACGGACGGCGGGGCGGTGTGGGTGACGGACGAGGCCCGGGCCGAGGTGTTCGTGTACGACCTCGCCGGGGCGTTGCTCGGCCGGTGGACGCTCGACGGCGACAACGCCGCCCCGAGCGGTATCACGCTCGACCCGTCGGGCGGGACGGACCTGTGGGTGGTGGACCGGGCGAAGGCGGCGGTGTTCCACTACCGCGGCGGCCGGGAGTGGCGGGCCGGCCCGCACGGGGCGGCCGGGACGTTCGCCCTGGCCGCCGGCAACGCCGCCCCCGAGGCCATCGCCGACCCGCCGGTCGCAGAGGCCGGGTACCGGGTGACGCTTGCGGTGAGCGTCCACGCTCCGACTGGCCTTGCCTACACCGCAGGCGACACCGGGTTCCCGGCGGGCTTGTACGTCGGCTCGGAGACCGGGCGGGCAGAACAGGGGGGCGACGACTTCATCTACCGGGTCGCTCCGGACGGAGCGGCCGAGTTGTTCGCCACCCTGCTGCCCGAAGCCGACCCGGACGCGCTCGAGTTCGCGCCACCCGGCAGTGCCTACGGCCCCTACCTGTACGTCGCGGCGAACAACCGAGACGGCGGGCGACCCGGCGACCAGGGCGGGACCATCCAGCGGGTCACCTCGTCCGGGGTGGTGACCGACTTCTCCCCGGTCGGCTTGCCGGACGGCGCGGCACCAGTGGCGCTGGTGGTGACGGCCGGCGGCGGATTCGGGGAGGGCATCTACGTCGCCAACGCGACGAGACCGCCGGCCGACATCGTCCGGGTGGACCTAGACGGGACCGTTCGCCCGTTCCTGGACGACGGGCTGTTTACGCCGTTCGGACTCGAACTCGTTTCTGTGGCTCAGGGCCGCGGGGGCAGGTTTGGCACCGACCTCTACTTTTCGGACATGGCGGCGGGGATCAACGCCATCCGACGGGTGTCGCCGGCTGGGGTGGTGACCGGCGAGGTGGCCCGGTTCGACGGGCAGTCGACCGTGGTGGCGTTCGGCACCGGTGGGGTGTTCGGGAACGACCTTTACGTCGCGGTGAGCGGAGAGAACGCGATCTACCGGATCAGTCCGGACGGGTCCAAACGGGTGATCGCGTCCGGGTTCACGCTGAGAGGGAGTGACCTGGAGTTCGCCCCGGACGGCCGCGCGCTGTATGTGTCGGACTTCGGCGCCAACGCCGTCTACGCCATCACGCCGGCGGCCGGGCCGCCGCAGATCGAGTTGACTTCGCCACCGAACGGCGGATCGGTCGCGGCCGGCTCGACGGTCCTGGTCTCCGGTCGCGCCTTCGCCGACGCCCCGGCCAAACTCTCTCTCGTCACCATCGACGGGCGGCCGGTGGACGCCCTCGACGCGGCCGGGAACTTCTTCGCCCGGGTCACCGTCCGGCCCGGCCAAAACATCTACACCTTTACCACCACGGCCGACAGCGGAGCCGGGGCATCGCAGAGCGCGACGGTCACGTTCGACGACGCCGGGTTCACCGGCCCGACGGGCAGCTTTTCGGGTGACGTCTACCGGGATCGCGGCGTCGTCTTCCGAAGCAACACCGAGCCCCAATTGTCGTACAGCCGGGACCTGTTCGCCGGCTCCCTCGCGGCGAGCCGGCCGTACGCGGCGATCGTCGGTCCGCCCGGGAGTCCGGGGACGTTCGACCTCAACGCCGTCCGCGCCGACTTCGTCGTCCCCGGGACCACGACCCCCACGACCGTCTCGTCGGTGAGCGTGTTCGTGGGCGACCGGTCCGGCGAGAACGACAACGTCGTCCTGCGGGCCTACGCCGCCGACGGGCGGGTGATCGCCGAGGACTTCTTCAGCACCGGCCCCCAGCCGGCCGACCCGGCCAACCCCGGCCTCTCCCTGCCGTCCTCCAAGGTGATGTCGGTTAGCGGCTCGGGGATCGCCTACGTCATCCTCAGCGCGGATCAGGTCGTCAACTTCGACGACTTCACGTTCGGCCCGGTCCCGCTGTCCGCATCGACCACCCTCACCCTCACCGGCACCGCCCCCGCCGACGTCCGCACCGCCGACTTCAGCCGGTTCGTCGACCTGTCGGCCAGCTTCCGCCCGGAGTACGCCCGGACCTCGTTCCACG
>JAIEQO010000502.1 GCA_019747655.1 Gemmataceae bacterium
GGCGGGCCGGCGGGTGGTTCCGCCACCCGCCGGCCGGCGGTACAATCGGGGTGCCCCCGGAGGACCGCCGATGACCCCGCAACCGACCGCCCCGGCCGACCGATCGCCGGCCGTGCCCCCGCCGACGCCCCCCGTCCGCCCGTCCGGCCCGCCGTTCCCGTTTCCGGCCCCCCGCCGTGAGATGACCGTCGAGGACGCCGACCGGTGGGCCGGCCAGTTCGTCGCCTGGAGTTGGGACGGGACGACCATCCTGGACGGGGCCGACACCCGCGAGGAACTCGACCGCCGGCTGACGCGGGCCGGGATCGACCCGCGGCGGGTCGTCGTCGACTACATGGACTTGCCGGGCGAGAGCCATCTGTAATGGCCCTGGTCTTCTCGTACCCGACCTACGCGAGTCCCGGCGGCCGCCCGGTCTGGCCGCTCCACGGGCGGGCGGACCGGCCCCGGCCGGTGTTCAATGTCACCGTCATCGGCCCGGGCGGCGTCTGGGGCGGGCCCGCCCTGCTCGACACCGGGGCGGACGACACCGTCTTCCCCGACTTCGTCGCCGCGAACGTCGGGCTTGACCTGTCGGCCGCCCCGACCGGGGCCGCCTCCGGGGTGGGAACGGTGGGGTACCCGATCCGGTACGCCGAGGTCCGTCTACGGGTGCTGGACGGGACGGAACTCCGCGAGTGGCCGGCCCGGGTCGGGTTCACCGCCGCCCCGCTCAAGCGGGCCCTGCTCGGGTACGCCGGGTTCTTGCAGTTCTTCACCGCCGCCTTCGACGGCGAACGCGAGCGGGTCGAGCTGGCCGTCAACGGCCGCTACCCCGGCACCTGACGGCGGCTTACGACACCTCGATCAGCCCGGCCGCCGGGTCGGCGTCGAAGGCCAGCAGGTCGGCGAGCCGGGACCGGAGCAGGGCCGCGACGGCGGCCGTCGAGCAGTTGCCGAGCCGGACCCAGACGACCTTCGGCGGGTGGCCGTACTGCCGGGCCCGGACCCCGAAGTCGCCGTCCTTGGACACGACGGCGAACCCGTTGGCGGCGAACGCCCAGATGGTCGGGTCCGGGGCGGTCCGGAACCCGATGTTGCGGACGTGTTCGGATCCGGGGAACTCGGCTGCCAGCAGGCGAACCAGCCGGGGGGACAGGTTCTGGCCGAACAGCAGCCTCATCCGGGGCGGACCAGGTCGGCCAGCCGCATCGGCCGGAGGGCGTCGGCGGCGAACGCCAGGCAGGCGTGGATGTCCTCCCGGGTCAGGTTCGGGAAGTCCTCGAGAATCTCCTCGACGGTCATCCCGCCGCCGAGGTAGTCCATCACGTCCTGCACCGTCATGCGGATGCCACGGATGCAGGGCTGGCCGCTCCGCTTGTCCGGCTCGACGGTGATGATCTTGGTCCAGTCCATGCCGCCACCGTAACCGACCCGGCCGTGGCCGTCAACGACCGCGGCTAGCGCCGCCGCGGTCGCCCCTCCTTTACGCTTGTGTCCACCCCGGGCGACCGGTACGCTATTGCGTGCCGCTGACAACACTCGTCGGCCCGCACCGGCGGGCCACGACGACCGGGAGCCCGCCCATGTGCCGCCCGCTGCCCGCCGGCACCGCGCTCATCCTGGCCGCGCTCGTGGCCCGGGCCGCCGCCGACGACGACCCCACCCGGGCGAAGCTCGACCAGGCGAAGGCGGCCTACGGGAGGTCGACCGAGCGGCACCGCCGGGAGGTCGGCGAGTGGTTCGACGGGCAGGTCGAGAAGGCCCGCGGGCAGAAGGACAAGAAGGCCAAAGACCGACTCGACGAGGATCGGGCCGCGTTCGACAAGACCGGGTTGCTCCCGGCCACCGCCCCGAAGGGGTTGCGGGACCAGGGGAAGGCCGGCCGGGACGCGCTCGACCGGGCCTTCCTCGCCGCGGTCGGCGACTACACCCGCGGGGGCAAGGACAAGGAGGCGGCGGCCACCGAGCGGGAGTTCGTGGCGTTCGTCCGGAAGTCCTCCGCCCCCCGGATCGCCGGCCGGTGGGCCCGTGACCGGGACGGGGCGGTGATCGCGGCGACCGCCAACCACGAGGTGGCCGAGTACTGGGCGACCGGGAAGTTCAGCACGAAGGGCACCTGGGCGCCGGGGCCGGGTGGCGAAATCGAGATGCGGTGGGAGAACGGCTGGAGCGCCAGCGGGGAGTTCAAAAAGCCCGACGTCGTGACCGTGGTGTGGAAAAGCCCGCGCGGGGAGTTGCACCCCCACGACTACAAGCGGCTGAAGAAATGACGGTCGGTCACGGCCGGGTCGTCGGCAGGCGGCCGGCCGCACCCCCACCGCCCTCCTACCGACCTCCACCTCAAACCACTTCCCGGGAATAATCCCCTCCGGGCGGGGTCGTGACTTTCGGACCCCGCCGAGGGGCCGTCGCGGTGCCGGCCGACCGGCCGGTACACCCACCCGACCCGAGAACCGCCCCGAACCCAACCGGCCCCCGGTTGTGTCCCCCGACGGGGGAAGCCCGTGATGTCCGCACACCACAGCCCGGCCGAACTCGTCACCCGGACGACGGGTCACGCCGGCGGGGCGACCGAGGCGGTATACGGGATCGGTGGGGTCGGGGCGGAAGCGGCGATCGTGGTGGGGTTTGTGGCCGATTCCGTGGCCGAGCGTTGCAGCCCCGCTGAGCGACCGGTCTGCGAAATCGCTTGAATTCGTAGGCAATCGCCCCGGTCGACCGGGTTACAAAAAACAAGGGGGGAGGGGGTACACCCCGAACCGACCGCCTCCATGTTCAACCGGCTCACCCAAAGGAAGGCTCCCGTGCCCGACACGATGTTCGGATTCCTCGCCGGCGGGACGATCCTCGCCGTCCTGGCGACCATGTGGGGGAAGATCAAGGCCGTCGCCTGGCGGGCCGTGGGCCTCTTCGTCCAGCGGGTCGAGATCCCGACCGAGGCCGGGCACGACGCCGTCGTCGCCTACCTCGTCACCCACTACAAGCGGTCCCGGAACTACGACCGGATGTACGGGGCGAGCTGGGAGTACCAGCGGGACGGCCGGTACGGGCTGGTGCCCTACGAGATGTTCGGTGTCCGGACGCTGATCCTCTGGAACGGCTGGTTCCCGTTCCTGTTCGCCAACTCGGTCGAGAACAAGGCGGCCAGCTCGAAGGGGGGGAACGAGGGCCACTCGTCCGGGGCCACCAAAATCTACTCGACGATCACCTTCGTCCGGGGGACGCTGGACGTGGAGGCGATCGTCCGGGCGGCCTGCACCGCCCGTAACGCCATCTCGTGGGCCACTGAGGACCAGCAGGAGGCGACCAAGAACCGGTTCTGCATCCACCACGTCCCGGCCCGGGGCGGAAATGATAGCGACGCCAACAACTCGTCCGACGGGCTGGCCTGGTACCAGCAGGGGACGTACCGGCTGCTGGCCCACACCCCGGACCAGCTCGGGAAGGCCCGGACGAGCGGCGGGAAGGCCCTCGACCACCTGATCTTCCCCCAGCGGACCAAGGACCTGATCCGCGAGATCGAGCTGTGGCGGAAGAGCAAGGACTGGTACGCCGAGAAGGGCATCCCGTGGAAGCGGGGGTGGCTCCTGTACGGCCCGCCGGGGACCGGGAAGACGGCCCTGGCCCGGGCGTTCGCCGAAGACCTGAACATGCCGATCTACGTCTACAACCTGGCCGAGATGGGGAACCACGAACTCATCAAGGCGTGGACCGAAATGCAGACCAACGTCCCGTGCATTGCCCTGATCGAGGACATCGACAACGTCTTCCACGGGCGGGAGAACGTGGTCCGCCGTCCGGGGATGCTGTCCATGATGCTGGCCCAGCCGAAGGACGGGGACAACACCGACAAGGGGCGGGGGGCGCTGGCCCCGCCCCTGACCTTCGACTGCCTGCTCAACTGCCTGGACGGGGTCGAGCGGGTGGACGGGACGTTCACCGTCATCACCACCAACGA
>JAIEQO010000331.1 GCA_019747655.1 Gemmataceae bacterium
GGCCAGCGGGACGGCGGCCGGGACGGACAGGGTGCCGGGCAGGTCGAACGCCAGCGGGGCGGCCGCCGCGAGGACGACGGCCGCGGCCAGGGCGGCCGGGGCGAGCACGCTCAGGAGCCGGGTGCGGGGGGGCATCAGGAGAGAGGCCGGGGCCGCGGTACGGGGCTGGTTGCACCTTATCCCCGGCGGGTCGGGGTTCCAAGCGCCGTTGCCGGAAAAGTCGGCCCGGAATCCCGGCCCGGGCGTAATCTTTCTGTCCGGGCCGAACCGGTTCCGGGGCCGGCCGAATCCCTCACCCGGGGCGCACGTTGCCCGCCCGGCCCCGGGTACGGTTGCGGTGGCGGGAGGGGCTGGGATGGGCTACCGGAGCCTCCGGGCGTGCGTGGACGACCTGGCCCGGACGGGACAACTCGTCCGGATCGGTCGGGAGGTCGACCCGCACCTGGAGGCGGCCGAGGTCCACCGCCGGGTGTACCGGGCGGGCGGCCCGGCGGTGCTGTTCGAGCGGGTCAAGGGGACGCCGTTCCCGATGGTGTCGAACCTGTTCGGCACCCCGGACCGGACCCGGTTCCTGTTCCGCGACGCGCTAACCCAGGTCCGCAAGCTGGTCGAGTTGAAGACCGACCCGGGGGCGGCCCTCCGCCGGCCGTGGCGGTACTGGGACCTGCCGCTCGTGCTGTGGCGGCTGCGGCCGAAGGTGGTTCGCTCCGGACCGATCCTGGCCCACCAAACGACCCTCTCGCAACTACCACAGCTCAAGTGCTGGCCGCTGGACGGCGGGCCGTTCGTCACCCTGCCGCTGGTGTACACCGAGGACCCGGACCGGCCCGGGTGGATGCGGTCGAACCTCGGCATGTACCGGGTGCAACTGGCCGGCAACGAATACCTGCCGGACCGGGAGGTCGGGCTGCACTACCAGATTCACCGCGGCATTGGCGTCCACCACGCGGCGGCGGTCCGCCGGGGTGAGCGGCTGCCGGTCAACGTGGTCGTCGGCGGGCCGCCGGCCCTGACCCTGGCGGCCGTCATGCCCCTGCCGGAGGGGATGCCGGAGCTGGCCTTCGCCGCAGCCATCGGGGGGAGGCGGGTGAGAATGGTAAGACCCCTCCCCCGGTCCGTCCCCCACCCCTTTCCTTCCCCTCCCCCAGGGAGAGGGGGAAAAAGACCCGAGCCGCCTGGTTCTGTTCCCCCCTCCCCCCGCGGGGGAGGGGGGTTAGGGGGGTGGGGTCCTCTACCCATGCCGTCGGAGGCCGACTTCGTCATCGCCGGGCACATCGACCCGGCGGCCACCAAGCCGGAAGGCCCGTTCGGCGATCACCTCGGGTACTACAGCCTGACCCACCCGTTCCCGGTGATGACGGTCGAGCGGGTGTACCACCGGCCGGGGGCGATCTGGCCGTTCACGGTGGTCGGCCGGCCGCCCCAGGAGGACACCTCGTTCGGCGAGATCATCCACGACCTGACCGGGCCGATCCTGCCCACCGTCCTGCCGGGCGTCCACGCCGTCCACGCCGTCGACGCGGCCGGGGTCCACCCGCTGCTGCTGGCGATCGGCAGCGAGCGGTACGTCCCGTATGCGGAACGCCGCAAGCCCCAGGAGCTGCTGACCCAGGCGAATGCGATCCTCGGGCAGGGGCAACTGTCGCTGGCCAAGTACCTGTTCATTGTGGCCAAAGAGGATGACCCCTCGCTCGACATCCACGACCTGCCGGCCTTCTTCCGGCACGTCCTGGAGCGGGTGGACTGGGAGGTGGACCTGCACTTCCACACCCGGACCACGATCGACACCCTCGACTACTCGGCCGGGCTCGGACTGAACGCCGGGAGCAAACTGGTGGTGGCGGCGGCGGGCCCGAAGCGGCGGGAGCTGGGCACCGCCGTCCCGCCCGGGCTGCGGCTGCCGGACGGGTTCGCCGACCCGCGGGTGGTGATGCCCGGTATCCTGGCAGTTTCGACTCCCGAGTTTCGAGTTTCGAGTTCGGACGACACGCACCCGGATATCGCCCGGCTGTGCCGTCAACTCGAAACTTCAAACTCGAAACTCGAAACTTTCCCCCTGCTCGTCGTCGTCGACGACCCCGAGTTCGTCGCCCGAACCACCGCCAACTTCGCCTGGGCGGTGTTCACCCGGTCCGACCCGGCGACCGACGTGTCCGGCGTCGGGGCGTTCACCCACCGCAAGCACTGGGGCTGTCGGGGGCCGCTCGTGATCGACGCCCGGCTGAAGCCGCACATGCCCCCGCCGCTGGAGGAGGACCCGGCGGTGACAAAGCGGGTGGACGCCCTGTTCGCCCGGGGCGGCCCGCTCCACGGGATCGAGGGGTGAGTCAGGCCGCCCGGCGGGCCGGGAGGTGGGGGGCGTGGTTTGCGGCCGGGGCCGGCCGGGGTTTCCGCTTGGCCAGGTTCAGCAGCGGCCGCTCGACGAGCCGGTGGAACACCAGCCCGGGTAGTATGCCGCCGGCCAACATCACCGCCACCCAACCGAGGTGGGCCGCCTTCTTGTGGTCCCAGCCGACCACCGTGGTCAGGTACAGGGTCACGATCAGCCCGGGGACGTGGAGCAGGTAGATCGAGTACGAGGCGTCGCCGGCGTGGGTCAGCCAGCCCCGCCGGACCCGCCCGCCGGCCCGCTCCCGGCCGGCCGCGGCCAGCACCAGGAGGGCCGCCGCCAGCCCGAACACCAGCACCCGCGGGCCGTGGTGGACGGGCAGCCAGGTCGGGTCGGGGCGGAAGAACCAGGCCGACCCGGCCGCCGCCCACCCGACCGCCAGCAGCACCAGCCCGGCCGCCGCCCGCCGGCCGAGCGTGACCGGAACCCAGGCCAGCCCGCACCCGGCCAGGAACTCCAGGACGAACGGCTCGGTGGCCAGCCGGGTGAACCGGTTACCCGAGTGCCACCCGGCAACCGCGGCCGCGAACACCCCGGCCGCCCACAGCATCAGAACCGGCCCGGCCGCCCGCCGGGGGGCCAGGAACAGCCCGGCGAAGGCCAGGTAGAAGGCCAGCTCGTAGGAGAGCGTCCAGGCGACCGGGAGGAACCGGCAGTTCTCCGCCCGGGGCAGGAGCAGGGCGGCCTCGGCCAGCTCGGGGGCGAGCCCGTCCCGGACCACCGGGGCCGGGACCACCGCCGCGGACACCCCGACGGCGACCGCCAGGGCGGCCCAGTACGGCGGGTAGATCCGCCAGACCCGGCGGAACAGGAACCGGGGCAGCCGGGCCGGCCGGCCGAGGTCGGCCCGGGCGGTGGCGGCGATGATGAACCCGGACAGGACGAAGAACAGGTCGACGCCGGCGTACCCGAACCACCGGGCCGGCTTGAGCGGGTTGAACCCGAGCCCGTACCCGGCCTCGGCCTCGGCCGCGTGGTACGCCACCACCGCCAGGCAGGCCGCCCCGCGGAGGGCCTGGACGTTCTCGAACCGCATCGCCGGCCCCCGGCCCGTCGGACCGGCCGCGGTTGTACCTCCCGTGTCGGTTTGTCGTCCAGCCCAGCCCTACCGCCCGAGCCGGCCCAGGGCCGCCCGGGCCTCGGCCGTCAGCCGGGCCCCGTCCGCCCCGCCGGCCCACGAGCGGATCAGCCCGACCGCCTCGGCCGTGCCCGCCCACTCGGCCGCCTCGACCGCCCGGGGCGCCCGCAACTCGTCGGCCGGCGCCGTCGCCTTCAACCGGTCGAGCAGGTCGGCCAGCCGCCGCCGGGCCTCCGGCGAGGGGTTCCCTCGCAGCGCCTCCCGCATTGCCGGCTCGGCCCGCGGGCCGAGCGTCCGCAGCTCCTTCGTCGCCCATTCCCGCTCGGCGAAGTCGTCGGCCCCGAGGGTGGCGATGTGCCCGGCCACCGCCGCCGCGTCCGCCGCCGGGACCGGCGGGAGCTTGGCCCGCAAGAGCGGCACCCCCCGGGCCGGGTCGGCGGCCAGCCCCCGCACCGCCGCGTACCCGGCCGCCG
>JAIEQO010000097.1 GCA_019747655.1 Gemmataceae bacterium
GCGGCTGGAGCTGATCGCGCACCGACCGCCGCCCGCGGGCCCTCACGGCCAGGCGTTCGACCTCGCGTGCCGACGCCGGACCGGCCGCCCGCCGGTAGGCGCGCAGGAACCGCAGCCGGTCCCGCGGGCCGGCCAGGTCGTCCGCCAGCGAGGCGTGAAGCAGCGCGAGCGCTTCGAGCCGGTCGCGGCCGCTCACCCGCCGGACCCGCCGGGCCGACTGCCAGTCGATCAGCGTCGGCTCGAACGTGTCCGGGTCGACGAAGACGTGCTTGGCCGAAAGGTCCGGCGTGGTGAACCCGGCCGCGTGCAGCCGGCCGACGGCCTGCCCAAGCCGGTCCGTCAGCCGCCGCTGGTCGGCCGGTGACAACCGACCATCACGGAGCAGCAGTCGGAGTTCGACCCCGGGGAGTTTCTCGACCAGGAGGAACGCCCGGCCGCGGCCGTCCTCCCCGTGGGCGATCCACCGCGGGCACGGCAGCCCGGCCGCTTCGAGCTGCCGGAGGACGGCCGCTTCCCGTCCGCACCGCGACGCCCACCCGTAGCCGTCCAACCAGTTCCGCAGCCGCTCGCGCCAGCCGATCCGGTGCTCCCGCTTCAGGTACACCGGCCGGTCCCAGCCGGGCAGCTCGACCCGGGCGACGTGCCGGTCCGGGTGGCCGCTGACCACCTCCCCGGGCAGGTCGATTAGGTCGGACGCGGTCAGGCCGGCGAACCGGTCGGCGAAGTCGGGATGGACTTCGACCCGGCCGGCCGGAGCCTGGGGCGCGCTCGTCGGCCCGACGGCGAGGTCAGCCGGCACGGCGGGCCTCCCGGCTCTGGGGCAGGGGGAACCGGTTCAGGAGCCCATCGGCGGCCGCAAACACCTCGTCGGGGGTGAGGTCGCGCATGCAGCGGTGGTGCCCCGCCGGACAGACCCGTTGCTGGCACGGCCCGCACGGGACCGGCTTCTGGAGGTGCGTGGCCTTCCCGTAGTACGTCTCCGTCCAGCCGATGTGGGTCGGGCCGAACAGGGTGACGACCGGCCGGCCGAACGCGGCCGCGAAGTGCCGCGGCCCGCTGTCGGTGGTGACCAGCAGGTCGAGCCGGCGGACGACCGCCTTCGTCAGCCCGAGTGACAGTGGGATGTCACTGAGCGGGTGGACGTGCGGGCTCCGGCTCTGCTCGGCGACGGCCCGTGCCATGTCCCGCTCGCCGGGGCCGCACAGAACGACCACCCCGGAGCCGAGCCGTTGGGTCAGCATCCGGGCCAGGGCGGCGAACGACTCGCCCGGCCAGTGCTTGGCCGCCCCGAACGCGGCCCCGGGGTTCAGCCCGACCACCCGCGGGTATTTCGCCAGCCCGAATCGGTTCCACACCCCGTCCGCGGCCGCCTCGTCGGCGGGGGTGGTGGCCAACTCCATCCGGTGCCCGGGGTCGGCCGCCCCGAGGGCGACGGCCAGCCGGTTGTAGTCGTCGATCACCGGCGACGGGACGAACCGCCCGCGGGCGTCGGTCGTGTGCCGGAGCTTCGTGGTGAGCAGCGGGCCGCGGCCGTAGCGGGCGAAGCCGACGACCTTCCGGCAGCCGCCGAGCCGGGCGACGAGGGCCGATCGGAACGAGTTCGGGAACAGCAGCGCGGCGTCACACCGGTGCCGGCGGAGCCGGCCGACGACGGCCCAGAACCGTCGATCGCGGGGGCCGGACTTGTCGAACAGGACCACGTCCCGGAACCACGGCGAGCCGGCCAGCACGTCGGCGACGTAGGGCCTGCAGACGGCGACGAGCTCGGCCGCCGGGAAGGCGTCGCGGACGGCCCGGACGGCCGGCGTGGCCATCACCACGTCGCCGACCCAGTTCGGCAGGAACAACGCGATCCGGTCCATGCAGTCCGGCACAGGCAGGAATGCCTGTGCCACCTGGTACCGTGGTTCTGGTGGCACAGGCATTCCTGCCTGTGCATCTCTTAAGCCGCCCGCAGCCGGTCGATCACGCCGGTGGTCGAGTACCCGGGCCGGAACCCGGCCAGGTGGACCCGGCCGCCCCAGCCCTCGACCTCGGCCGCCCCGACCACCTGGTCCTTGCGGTAGTCGGCGCCCTTCACCAGCACGTCCGGGCGGACGGCCGTGATGAGGGCGAGCGGGGTCGGGTCGGCGAAGACGGTGACGTAGTCCACGTCCGCCAGGGCCGCCAGGACGGCCGCCCGGGCGTCGGCCGCGTTCACCGGTCGGTGCGATCCTTTGATTTGGCGGACGCTCGCGTCGCTGTTCAGGCCGACGACCAGGCAATCGGCCTGGCGGCGGGCCTCCCGTAGGTACTGGACGTGGCCCGCATGAAGGACGTCGAAGCAGCCGTTGGTGAACGCGACCCGCTGGCCGGCCCGCCGGCGGCGGTCGAGGTCGGCCAGGAGTGACGGCAGCGGCAGGACCTTCCCGCCGGCCGGCTCGGCGCTCCCGTGCTGGAGGTCGGCGAGGATTTCGTCCCGGGTGACCGGCACGACCCCGACCCGCTCGACCTCCAGCCCGCCGGCGACGTTGGCCAGGCGGATCGCCGGGTCGTAGTCGGCCCCGGCGGCCAGTGCCAGCCCGAGGGCCGCCATCACCATGTCGCCGGCCCCGGTGATGTCGTACACCTGCCGCGGCCGGGTCGGGAGGACGGCCGCCCGGCCGTCCCGGTGGGCCACGGCCATCCCGTCCTTGTCCAGGGTGACGATGCCGGCTTCGAGCCCGAGCCGGTCCCGCAGCTCGGCCGCGGACCGCAGGGCGTCGGCGGTGGTGGCGATCGCCCGGCCGGTGGCCAGACCGGCTTCGAGCCGGTTCGGGGTGATCGCGGAGCAGCCGGCGTACTTCGAGTAGTCCCCGCCGCGGGTCGGGTCGGCAACCACCTTCACGCCCCGAACCTTCGCGGCCGCGACCGCGGCCGCGACCAGCCCGGGGGTGCAGACGCCCTTGTCGTAGTCGCTGACGAGGACCACGTCGGCCCGGCGGACGGCGGCCGTGACGGCGTCGCGGAGCTTCCGTTCGACTTCGCCCGAGACCGCCTCGCGGCTCTCGAAGTCGACCCGGAGCATCTGCTGGGGGTGGCGGGCCTGGGCCCGGCCGATGTACCGCTCCTTCACCGTGGTCGGCCGGGCCGGGTCGGCGACCAGCCCGTCGGCGTTCACGTCCAGGTCGGCCACGAGCCGCCACGTCCGGCCGCCGTCGGCGTCGTCCCCGACCACGCCGATCAGGTCGACCTCGGCCCCGAGGGCGCGGAGCAGGGTGGCCACGCTGCTGGCCCCGCCGAGTCGTTCCTCCCGCCGGTCGGCCCGGAGGAGGGCGACCGGGGCCTCCTGGCTGATCCGCTCGGCGTCGCCCCAGACGTACCGGTCGAGCATCACGTCGCCGACGACCAGCGCCCGCGGGGCGCCGAGCCGGTGGACGAGGTCGACGAGGTCGGCGGACATCCGTGTCTCCGTCAGGCGGCCCGGGTGAGTGGGGCGGCTTCGAGTTTGGCGACGACCGCGGCGTGCAACAGCGGGATCAGCAGCTCGTGGTGGCCGATCACCTCGATGCCCGCCGACCCCGGCCGGCGGAGGACGTTCATCCCGGTCCGGTACTTCGACTCTTTGTCGAAGTTCGCCGTGACCATGCCGTCGAGATTATGGCCGAAGTTTCGGACGACTGAAACGGCTTTCAAGAAGACTTCCGGCATCACGACCGCGGAGCCGAGGTTCAGCCAGGCCCCATCGGCGAGTTTGGATACGACCGAACAGAGGATGCGGAAATCGAGCATGGAGGCTTCGCCCAGCGCCGCCCCGGACACCCCCGGGTGCATGTGGACGATGTCCGTCCCGAGCGCCACATGCACGGTGCAGGGGATGCCGGCCCGGCGGCAGGCGGCGACGAGGCTCTGGTCGGCGTGCGGGCAGCCGGTGCCGAGGATGTGGTCGCCGAGGGCGGCCCCGAGGCCGCGGCCGCCAAGCGCCC
>JAIEQO010000573.1 GCA_019747655.1 Gemmataceae bacterium
GCCCCCATCCGGTAGCCGCCCCGGCCGGCCAGGGCCCGGGCGTGGGCGAACAGGAACCAGTCGGCGAACTCCGCCCCGGCCACCATCAGCAACTTCGGGTCCACGCTCATGGCCGTCTCGCGGGCGGGCCGGGCCGCCGGTCAGGGCGTGCCCCCGGCGGCCCGGACGGCCCCCCGGCCGAGCAGCCGGTCGTAGGCCGGCAGGGCGTACCGCAGGAGCGGCCCGAGGGCCGCCCGCCCGAGCTGCTTGACCCCCTCGGCGTCCGGCCGGCGGGCGACCCGCCGGACCGCCCACCGGCGGGCCGTCCAGTACCACCCGGCCTCGAGCGCCAGGTCGACCCAGTTGTACCGCAGGTCGTGCGGCAGCTCGGCGAACGGCACGTCCCGCGGGCCCAGCCCGCGGCGGGCCAGGGCCCGCCGGATCGCCCGCCACTTCACCCGCTCCCCGACCGCCCGGTTCTGCGAGCTGATCGACTTCGGGTGGACCCGGTAGCGGAGCAGGTGGTCCGGGAGGACGGCCATCCGCCCGACCTCGGCCATCCGCAGCCACAGGTCGAAGTCCTCGGCCGGGTAGGTGTCCGCCGTGTACCCGCCGGCGGCGTCGTAGGCCGACCGCCGGTACACCGCCGTCGGGTGGGCGATGACCGACCCCCAGCCGAACAGTTGGTGCCGGTCGGCCGCCGGGTGGTCGGTCGGGAAGGCCGTCCGCCGCAGCTCCCGGCCGTCCGGGTCGATCAGGACGATCTGGGTCCCGACCAGGACGCAGTCCGGGTGGGCCTCCAGGTGGGCGACCTGGGCGGCCAGCCGGCCGGGGAGGGAGACATCGTCGGCGTCCATCCGGGCGACCAGCGGGGCCCGGCAGAGGGAGTACCCGTGGGTCAGGGCCGCGACCAACCCGCCGTTCGGCTGGTGGACGACCCGGACCCGCGGGTCGGCCGCCGCGAACCGGTCGAGGACCGCCCCGGACCCGTCCGTCGACCCGTCGTCGATGGCCACCAGCTCCAGGTCCCCGAACGTCTGTCCGAGGACGCTCTCGACCGCCTCGGCCAGGTACGGCCCGGCGTTGTACACCGGCATCAGCACCGACACGGCCGGCGTCCCGGTCGTCATGTCGTCCCCCGGGCCGAGCCGACGGTCCGGACGGTCGCCCGGCCGAGGAGCCGGTCGTAGGCCGGCAGGGCGTGCCGCAGGAGCGGCCCGAGGGCCGCCCGGCCGAACTGCTTGGCGGACTCCACCGACGGCCGGCGGGCCAGCTCGCCGGCCGCCCACCGCCGGGCGGTCCAGTACCACCCCAGCTCGACCGCCACCCGGATCCACCCGGCCCGCTGGTCGTCGTTGAACTCCCCGAACGGGACCTCGGCCGGCCGCAGCCCCCGCCGGACGGCGACCTCCCGGACCACCCGCCACCGGGCCCGCTCCTGGGCGTCGGCCCGCCGCTGGGAGACGGACGCCGGGTGGACCCGGTAGCGGACGACGTAGTCCGGGACGTTGGCCACCCGCCCGACCTCGGCCAGCCGCAGCCACAGGTCCAGGTCGTCGACCAGGTCGGCCGCCGGCCGGTACCCGCCGGCGGCCTCGTAAGCGGCCTTGCGGAACACGGCCGTCGAGTGGGTCACCGAGACCCCGCGGCTGAACCGCATCCACCAGTCCATCTCGGCGTGGTCGGTCGGCCACTGCTTGCGGGCCAGCTCGGCCCCGTCCGGGTCGACGAAGATCACCTGCCCGCCGACCAGGACGCAGTCCGGGTGGGCGGCCAGGTGGGCGACCTGGGCGGCCAGCCGGCCGGGCAGGGCCACGTCGTCCGAGTCCAGCCGGGCGATCAGCGGGGCCCGGCAGAGGGCCGCCCCCTCGACCAGGGCGGTCACGTACCCGCCGTTCGGGCGGTGGACCACCCGGACCCGCGGGTCGGCCGCCGCGTACCGGTCGAGCATCGCCCCGGACCCGTCCGTCGACCCGTCGTCCACGGCCACCAGCTCGAGGTCCCCGAACGACTGGCCCAGGATGCTGTCGACGGCCTCGGCCAAATACTTCTCGGTGTTGTACACCGGCATCAGCACCGACACGGCCGGCAGCTCGTTCGTCATCGCGCCCTCGCTGCGGTCGAGCCCGCGAGCCCGGCCCGGCCCAGGAACCGGCGGCCGGGGGCGGCCAGGAACCGCTCCCGCTCGGCCCGGTTGAGCCCGACGTACAGGACCAGCGGGGCCCCGGCCGCCGCCCCCAGGGCCCCGGCGGCGGTCAGCAGGGCCAGGTTGGTCGGCGGGATCAGCCACCGGGCGGCGGCCATCGGGGCCAGCAGCAGCAGCCCGACGGCCGCCGGGCGGAGCCAGGCGGCGGCCACGTACTCCCGGAACGGCACCCCCAGCCGGCGGCTGACCATCACGGGCAGGGTGAGCGGCTTGATCAGCGCCGCCGCGGCCGACCCGACCGCCGCCCCGAGTACACCATAGGCCAGAATCAGCGGGACGTTGACGGCCACGTTGACCAGGCTGGTGATGAACGAGACGGTGGCGATCGTCCGGACCTGCATCCGGGCGTTGAGGATCTGGCCGCTGGTCCCGGTCGAGTAGGACATCACCGTCCCGACCGCCAGCACCCGGAGGATCAGCCCCGGGGTGGCGCCGTCGGCCGCCGACCAGTCCAAATCCCCGACCCAGAGCCGGAAGAAGTCCTCCGCCCAGAACCCGGCGGTCGCCGCCAACACCACCACCCCCACCACCGTCAGCCGGGACCCGTCGAGGAACAGCCGGCGGAGGGCCCCCTGCTCGGCCCGGGCGTGGAGCCCGGTGGCCAGCGGGTACAGGACCGTCGACAGCGGGATCATCACCCCCTGGAGGTAGCCGATGAGCCGGGCGGCCAGGAAGTACGGGGCGGTGGCGGCGACCGACACCAGCTTGGCGATCAGGAGGGCGTCGGCGTAGTTCTGGAGGGTCCCGGCGGCCGAAACCAGGAAGTTCCAGGCCCCGAACGAGGTCAGGTCCCGGCCGGTGTCCCACCCGGCCAGCCGGGGCGACACCCGCAGCCCCGGGACCAGCCGGTAGGCCACCCGCCACCGGACCAGGTAGTCGGCCAGGTTGCCGGCGGCGGCCGCCGCCCCCAGCCCGACCAGCCCGTACCCGGCCGTCAGGGCGAAGACGGTCAGCCCGGCGGTCAGGAGCCGGGTGGCCACCCCGATCGCGGTGTCCAGGTCGAACCGGGAGGTGGCCGGGAGGACCGCCGCGAACGGGCTGAGCGCGCACTGGGCGGCGCTGGACAGGCTGACCAGGACCACGCACCAGGAGACGGCCGGGGCCAGCCCCGGGTCGACCTTGAGCCACCCCGGCAGCGGCCCGGCCAGGGCCAGCCCGATGACCAGGGCCACCGCCCCGACGGCCGCCAGGGCCACGAACCCGCTGCTGGCCACCCGGTTGGCCCGGCCCAGGTCGCCGACCGCCAGGGCCCGGGTCAGGTGCTGGTTCACCCCGGCCGGCAGGCCGAGGGCCAGCAGCCCGTAGTACCCGGTCAGGCTGGTGGTGACCACCCAGACGCCGTAAGCCTCGGTCCCGAGCCGGGACAGGACGAACGGGGTCAGGGCCAGGGTGACGGCGACCTGGACCGCGTACCCGACCCAACTGCTCCCGAGGTTCCAGGCGAACCGGCCCCAGTGCCCGCGGCCCGCCGGGGCGGGCGGCCCGGGGTCGGGCGGCGGGGTCGGCGGCGCGGGGTTGCTCATGGGGCAGCCCGCGCGGGCTCCTCCGGACGGCGGCCGGGCCGGGGAATCGGCCCTACCGGTGGATATAGAGCACCCGCCGGCGGCGGACAAGCGCTAACCCGGCCCCCCGGCCGGCCGGAGCACCCGGGCCGGGACCCCGACCACCACCACCCCGGCCGGCACGTCCCGGACGACGACCGCCCCGGCCCCGACGACCGCCCCGGCCCCGACCGACCGCCCTTCCAGCACCCGGGCCCCG
>JAIEQO010000086.1 GCA_019747655.1 Gemmataceae bacterium
CAGCCCGCCGGTGCTCGTCCACCGGCGGGCTGACGCCGCGCCGCTCACCCGGGGTCCGGCTTTCACCCGGGCTGGGATCGGGCCGGGCCGGGTGCTAAAATACGCCGGCCGGGCGCGGATTCCACCACAAGGGCCAGCGGTGACGGACGACGCCGACGCACAGACGACCCCGGGGGGCCGCCCGCTGCGGGCGTACCTCCTCGGCCGGGTCGGGTTCGACGACCTGCTGACGCTGCAGCGGCGGCTCGCCTACGACGTGTCCGGCGACCCCGGCGACGGGGCCGTGATCGTCTGCGACCACCCGCCGGGCGTGACCGTCGGCCGGGAGGGGAGCCGGGCCCACCTGCGGCGGACGCCCGAGGAGTTCGCGGCCCTCGGCCGGCCGGTCCGGTGGGTCGGCCGGGGCGGCGGGGCGATGCTCCACCTCCCCGGGCAGGTCGCGTGCTACCCGGTCGTCGCCCTCGGCCGTCGCGGGCTGACCCCGGCCGGGTACGTTGACGCCCTGCAGGGGTTGGTCGTGGAGCTGCTCGGCGACTACCAATTGGCCGGCGAGCCGGACCAGGACCGGCCCGGGGTGCGGGTCCGCGGCCGGCGGGTGGCCCACGTGGGGGCCGCCGTCCGCGGCGGGGTGACGGCGTTCGGCCTGGTCCTGAACGTGAACCCGGACCTGGAGCCGTTCCGCGATGTCCACTGCGACGGCGACCCCCGGCCGATGACCTCGCTCCTGCGGGAGGCGGCCGCCCGGGTCCGGGTTCCCGCAGTCCGCCAGCGGCTCGCGGAGCTGGTCGCCGCCCGGTTCGGGTTCGATCGTGTCTCGCCGTTCCACACCCACCCGGGGCTCGCCCCCCGCCCGAGTACCCATGCCGTCGCTACCCGTTCTCGATAGCCCGCCCGCGAAGCCGGCGACCTCCGGCGGCCGGCTCCCGGCGTGGCTGAAGCGGCCGCTCCCGGCCGGCGGGGCCGGGGCGTTCACCCGCGAGCTGCTCGACGACCTGCGGCTCGAAACCGTGTGCGAGGAAGCCCGCTGCCCGAACCGGCCGGAGTGCTGGTCCCGGCGGACGGCCACGTTCATGGTCCTGGGGAACGTCTGCACCCGGCCGTGCGGGTTCTGCTCGGTCCCGAAGGGCGAGCCCTTGCACGTCGAGGCCGACGAGCCGGCCCGGGTCGCCGAGGCCGCCGCCCGGCTCGGGCTCAAGCATGTTGTCATCACCTCCGTGACCCGGGACGACCTGCCGGACGGCGGGGCCGGGCACTTCGCCGCCTGCGTCCGGGCCGTCCGCGACCGGCTGCCCGGGGCGGCGGTCGAGGTGCTGACGCCCGACTTCCTCGGCGACCCGGCGGCCATCGACGCGGTCATCGCGGCCGAGCCCGAGGTGTTCAACCACAACATCGAGACCGTGCCCCGGCTGTACCGGGTGGCCCGCGGGCGGGCGATCTACCGCCGCAGCCTGGACCTCCTCGACCGGGTGAAACGGACGGCCACGGGCATCGTCACCAAAGCCGGGCTGATGCTCGGGGTCGGGGAGACGACCGACGAGCTGTTCGACGTGCTGGCCGACCTGCGGGCGATCCGCTGCGACGTGCTGACGCTCGGGCAGTACCTGGCCCCGACGTACAAGCACAGCATCCCGGTGGCCCGGTACGTCCCGCCGGGGGAGTTCGACGACCTGGCGGCGAAGGCCCGGCTGTTGGGCTTCCGGCAGGTGGTGGCCGGGCCGTTCGTCCGGTCGAGCTACCACGCCGACGAGATGGTGCCGGCCCGTGGCTGAGCCCCGGCGGGCGCCGGTGGCGGTGCCGGAGCTGGGCACGGACCGGGCGACCCTGAGCCTGTGGCACGTCCGGGCCGGCGACCGCGTCTACGACGGCGACCGGGTGGCCGAGGTGCTGATCCCGGGGGCGGTGGTCGACGTACCGTCGCCGGCTGCCGGTGTGCTGGGCGACTGGCTCGCCCGCCCGGGCGAGCCGGTCGCGCCTGGCCAGGTGATCGGGTCGGTTGAGGAAGAGTAAGACGTGGCCGCACGACCGAAACCAAGCAACGCACGATAAGACGAATTTTTATTTTGATCTGATCGTGTTTTCTCGGCGTTGATCGTGCGGCTCGTCCGCCCGGAACCCCACCATGCCCCGGCCCGCGTTCATCAGCCTGGACGGCCTCGACGGGACGGGCAAGTCGACCCAGTGCCGGCTGCTGGCCGAGTGGCTGGCGGCCCAGAAGGTCCCGGTCACGACCTGCGCCGACCCGGGCGGCACGGCCGTCGGCCAGCAGCTCCGCCAGCTCGTCCTCTTCGGCCGCGACCACCGCATCGCCCCGACGACCGAGGCGTTGCTGTTCATGGCGTCGCGGGCGCAGCTCGTGGACGAGGTCATCCGCCCGGCCCTGGACCGCAGCGAGGTGGTGATCTCCGACCGCTTCACCCTGGCCAACGTCGTCTACCAGGGCCACGCCGGCGGGCTCGACCCGAAGGAGCTGTGGGCCGTCGGCCGGGTCGCCACCGGCGGCCTCGAACCCGACCTGACGCTGGTGTTCGACCTCGACCTGGACACCGCCTTCGCCCGCCGGGGGACCGACAACGACCGGCTGGAGGAGCGCGACCGCGACTTCCACGCCCGGGTCCAGACCGGGTTCCGGTACGAGGCCGGGATGGCCCCGGACAAGTACCGGCTGGTCGACGCCGCCCCGGAAGCCGAGGCCGTGCAGAAGGCCGTCCGGCGGGAGGTCGGCCGGCTCCTGGCGGATTTCGGGTGGGACTTGCCCACGGAGGGGTAACCCATGGCCTGGGACCGGGTCCGCGGGCACGACGCCCCGCTGAAGTCACTTCGGGCTGCCTTCGAGGCCGGCCGGCTCGGGCAGGCGTACCTGTTCGCCGGGCCGGACGGGGTCGGCAAGCGGTTATTCGCTAAAGAGCTTGCGAAGGCGCTGCTCTGCGACCGGCCGCCCGGTCCGCTGACCGCGTGCGATTCGTGCCCGGCCTGTGCCCAGGTCGAGGCCGGGACGCACCCCGACGTGTTCGCCGTCCGGACGCCCCCCGGCAAGCACGACCTGCCCATCGAAGACGTGCGGGAGTTCTGCGCCCGGATGGCCATGAAGCCGACCCGCGGCGGGCGGAAGGTCGGGGTGGTCGAGACGGCCGACGACTTCAACGCCTCATCCGCGAACGCCTTCCTCAAGACGCTCGAAGAGCCTCCGCCGGGGTCGCTGCTCGTCCTGCTGGCCGCCGACGCCGACCGCCAGTTGCCGACCATCCTGTCCCGCTGCCAGGTGGTCCGGTTCGCCCCGCTCGGGCCGGCGGACGTGCGGTCGGTCCTCGCGGACAACGGCGTCGAGGCCGATCGGCTCGACCGCCTCGTCCGGCTCGCGGACGGCAGCCCGGCCCGGGCCCTGGCCCTGAACGACGACGCCGTCTGGACCGTCCGGCAGAAGCTCGTGGACGGGGTGACGGCGGCCCGGCCGAACTTCGCCGCCCTCGCCCGAGCCTGGCAGGAGTTCACCGACGGGGCGGGGAAGGACACGGCCGCCCAGCGGGTCCGGGTGTCGCTCGTCGTCGGGTTCCTGGTCGAGGCGGTCCGGCAGGCGTTGCGGTTGAGCGTCGGCGCCGACGTGCCCGGGCTGGATGCCGGCGAGGCGGCCCGGCTGCGGGCGTTCGCCGACCGGCTCGGCCCCGACCGGCTGGCCGACCTCCTCGACCGGCTGGCCGAGGCCGACGCCCACGTCGACCGCCGGGCCCAGCTCGTGCTGATCGTGGAATCGGTGCTGGAGCAGTTCACGAAGCCGGCTGGGCTTGCACCGGCGGCCGGGTGAGCGTATGCCCGCGGTATGCGCCGCCTCGTCCCCGCCGCCGTCCTCCTCCTGACCGGGTGCAGCAACGCCCCCCTGGCCGGGCTCATGGACTGCGTGTCGCCGGCCCGCGGGGGGCCGGGGGCCGGCCCGCCGCCGGGGCCGGTCGTCCC
>JAIEQO010000569.1 GCA_019747655.1 Gemmataceae bacterium
GGGGCGGCGGCCGGGTGCTCCAGGAACGAGCCGAGCCGGTCGGACTCGGCCAGGAGGGCGTCGACCCGGCCGCGGAGGGCGGCGTTACCGCCGCAGGCGGCGGCGAGGAAGGCCGCCCGGTCGGCCGGGTCCGGCCGGTGGAGGGCGGCGACGAAGAGTTCGCGCTCGGTCATGGCGGCGACCTCGGACGCGGGGCACACGGGACAGTGCGTGATCCGCGTCCGAGGTCGGCAAAAAATCTCGCGGGTCGGCCCGGGGCAGTCAGCCGAGGAGGCCCCTCAGGTGTTCGGTGCTGTCCCCGAACCGCGGCACCCCGACCCCCATGCAGTCGAGCATCGAGACGTACAGGTTGCACAGCGGGGTGTTCTTCGGCGAAGCGATGTGCCGGCCCGGCCGGACCCGCCCGCCGCCCCGCCCGCCGAGCAGGATCGGCAGGTTGTTCGGGTCGTGCCGGTTCCCGTCCGACAGGCTGGAGCCGCACATGACCAGCGCGTTGTCGAGCAGCGTCCGCTCGCCCTCCTTGACCTCCTTCAGCCGGCCGAGCAGGTACGCGAACTGCCCGACGTGCCAGCGGGTGATCCGCTTGTACGACTCGACCTTGGCCGCCTCGTCGGCGTGGTGGGACGAGTTGTGGTGGTTCTCGGTCACGCCGTCCAGGAACGAGAAGCTCCGGGGCGACACGTCGTTGGCGAACATGAAGGTGACGTTTCGGGTGGTGTCGGTCCAGAACGCCAGGACGATCAGGTCGAGCATGAGTTTGACCAGCTCCGGCGGGTCGACCGCCTTGCCGCCGGCGTCCGGCACCCCGTCCCCGTTGTTGTCCCGGCTGGTGAAGAGCACGTCCGGCCGGGACACGGCCGGCGGCGGGACGAGCCGGTCCGGACGGGTCGGCGGCCGCCACCCGCCGGCGGCCCGGCCGTACCCGAGCCGCCGCTCGACCCCGCGGACCGCCTCCAGGTATTCCTCCAGCTTCTGCTGGTCGCCCCGGCCGAGCCGCTTGCGGAGGTCGCGGGCGTCGTCCAGCGCCGCGTCGAGCAGCCCCTGGTCGTCGGCCCGGGCGGCGTTGGGGAGCGGCCGACCGGCCTCGTCCCGGGCCCCGAACATCCGCTCGAACGCCGCCCGGGGGTCGATCAGCCGGGGCAGCGGCAGGTCGGGCCGCCGCCAGGCGATGTACGACCCGTACATCCGGGTGTAGTTGACCGCCCGGTCGAGTCCGTTGACCACCGGGTCGGTGGCCAGCTCCAGCGACGGGAGCGGGGTCAGGTGGCCGACCTTCGCAGCCGCCACCTGGTCGACGGAGACGCCGCCGGCGTGCAGGTCCTGGCCGGTCGTCTTCTTGACCGGCAGCCCGGTCAGGAAGTTGGCCGTCTTGGCGTAGTGGCCGTCGCCGGACCGGCTGTTCGGCTTGTCCAGCCCGGTCAGCACGGTCACGTCGTCCCGGACCGGCTCCAGCGGGGTGAGGCTGAACGGCAGCTCGTACCCGGCCCCGGCCTGCTTGGGCACCCAGGCGTCCATCCAGGCGCCGTTCGGGAAGTACAGGTAGGCGGCCCGGACCGGGGCCGTCGCCCCGACCGCCGCCCGGGCCGGCCGCATGGCTTCGAGCAGCGGCAGCCCGAGGGAGACGCCGGCCCCGCGGAGGAACGTCCGCCGGGAGGGCGGTCGGGACTTGACGCCCATAGCGGTCACTCCTTCTGGTTCCGGTGGGAGAACGGGTAGCTGACGGCAATGGCTTCGAGCAGTGCGGTGGACCGGAACCCGCCCTCTTCGAGGGCTCGGGCGCAGTCCCGGACGACGCGGAGGTCGGCCCCCTTGATCTCCCGGCCGAGGGCGTACCCCAGGGCCCGGCGGGACAGGTTGCGGAGGAAGTCCGGCCGCCGCTTCTCCAGGAGCAGCTTCTTCAGCTCGGCCGGGCCGCTGAACGCCTCGCCGGTCGGCAGCACGCCGGTGGTGTCGAGCGGCTTGCCGCCCTGCTCGGTCCGCCACCGCCCGAGCGGGTCGAAGTTCTCCAGCCCGAACCCGAGCGGGTCCATCCGGGCGTGGCAGGCGGCGCACTCGGCCTTGTCCCGGTGCTTCTCCAGCTTCTGCCGGAGGGTCAGGTTGTCGGCGTCCTTCCGCCGCTCGTTCAGCACCGGCACGTCCGGCGGGGGCGGCAGGACCTCGGCCCCCAGTAGTTCTTCCAGTACCCACCGGCCGCGGAGGACCGGGCTGGTCCGGTGGGGGAACGAGGTGGCGGTCAGGACGGCGGCGTGCCCGAGCACCCCGCCGCGGACGGCCGGGTCGACCGCCACCCGCCGCATCTGCGGCCCTTTCACTCCGTCGATTTTGTAGAGGGCGGCCAGCCGCTCGTTGACGAAGGTGTAGTCGGCGGCGATCAACTCCAGGACGCTCCGGTCCTCGCGGACGAGGGCGTCGAAGAACAGGGCCGTCTCCTCCCGCATGGCGGCGGCCAGCTCGTCGTCGAACTCGGGGAACGCCCGGGCGTCCGGCTTGACCGTCATGCCGAGCGAGCGGGTCCCGAGCCATTGTGTCGCAAACCCGTCGGCCAGCCCGCGGGACCGCGGATCGCGGGCCATCCGCCGGACCTGCCCGCGGATCACCTCGTCGTCGTGCAGCCGGCCCCGGGCGGCCAGGTCGAGGAGGGTGTCGTCGGGCATCGACGCCCAGAGGAAGTACGACAGGAGGGACGCGACCTCGTAGTGGCCGAGCCGGTACGGCCCGGGCGTGTCGGCCGGGGTCTCGGCCAGGAACAGGAAGCTCGGCGAGATCAGCACCGCCTTGAGGGCGTGCCGGACGGCCTGGTCATAGTGGTCGCCCCGGCGGGCGGCCGCGTCGAAGAGCCCGAGGTACCGGTCCACCTCGGCCGGGGTGGCCGGGCGGCGGAAGGCGCGTGGGAGGAAGGCTTCCAACACCCGCCGGGCGGCGGCCCGGGGCTCCACACCCGGCCCGGGGGCGGCGACCAGAATCGCCCGGCGGGCGGCGTCGAACCGCGCGACCTCGTCGGCGGTGGATGCCCGGGCCGGCTCCCCGGCGGCCGGGAGGATGGCCCCGAAGACGCGGTCGGCCGCCTCCAGGTACTTCTCCAACAGGACCGGAGTGGTGAACAGGGCGGAGCCGGAGTTGTCGAACCCCTCGCCCCCACCGCCCTCGGACGGCAGCAGGTCGCCGGGCCGGAGGTCCACCCCGAGCAGGTCGCGGAGCGTGTTGTTGTACTCGAACCGGCTGAGCCGCCGGCTCATCGGCCGGCCGGCCAGCGCCAGCTTGAGTTGGTCCGGGGTCAAGGCGTCGGGGTCGACCTTCACCCCGGCCGTGTGGGCGGCCCACGCCAGCAGCACCCGCCGCTCGTCCTCGGTCGGCTGCTTGCTCTTGGGCGGGGGCATCTCGCCGGACTGGACCCGGGCGCCCGTCATGTCCCACAGGTCGGCGTGTTCCAGCGCGGCCGCCGGGTCGCCATACTGTTCGAGGTCCAGCCCGCCCTTGCGCTTGGTGCCGTTGTGGCAGCCGAAGCAGTAGGTCTGAAGCAACGGGCGAACGTCCGCCGCGTAGTCCGGTATGGTGCGGGTGACGGGCCGGGGCGGCGGGAGGGCATCCCCGGCTTCTGACGGCCGGGATGGGTAGACGGTGAGGGCGAGCAGGCCGGCGAGTAGGGCCGGGGGAACCCAGCGCATGGCCGGACCTCTGGCGCGGGGCGGGCCAAGTTGAACCTACCCGACACCCCGGCGGCTGTCAACGCACACGGGGTCACGACCCGGGGCCCGGGCCCGGGTCCACCCGGCCGAGGCGATGCACCTCGGTCGCCAGGCCCAGGAGCCCGGGGTCGTGGGTCGCCAGAACGACGGTCCCGCCGCCGGCGTGGAACTCGCGGAGTACCGCGGCCACGACCCCGGCCGTCTCCGGGTCGAGGTTGGCCGTCGGCTCGTCCGCCAGCAGGGCCTCCGGGCGGCCGGCCAGGGCCCGGGCCAGGGCCACCCGCTGCTGA
>JAIEQO010001106.1 GCA_019747655.1 Gemmataceae bacterium
CGCCCTGCGGAGCGTCCCGGCCGGGGCCGACTGGGTCGGGGTCGGCGTCGGGCTGGCCGCCGTCGCAGCCGGGTGGTGGGCCGCCGTTGTCCTGCCCCGCCGGCTCGGGCCGGCCCTCGACCGGGTCGTCCGCCACGCCCGGGGCGAGGACCTGGAGCAGCTCCGGCTCTTGGAAGCCGCCGTCACCGCGTCGGGCGACGGGGTGATGGTGGCCGAGGCCGGCCGGGCCGACGACCAGGCCCTCCAGGTGGCCTACGCCAACCCGGCGTTCGAGCGGATGATGGGGTACGCCTCGCAGGAAGCGGTGGGCCTCAGCCCGAGCATCTTCTGCCACCCCAGCTCGACCCACGAGGACGCCCCGGACCCGACCGGCGGGAACGAGGCGGCCGCCCTGCGGGCCATCCGGGCGGCCCTCCGCGGGTCCGAGCCGGTCCGCCTCGAACTCCCGTCCCGCCGCAAGGACGGGTCGGTCGTCTGGGCCGAGTGGTCGGTCGTCCCGGTGGCCGACATCACCGGGGCGTTCACCCACTGGGTCGCCGTGCTCCGGGACACGACCGAGCGGCGGCGGCTCGAGGAGCAGCTCCGGGAGGGGCAGAAGCTGGAGGCCCTCGGCCGGCTGGCGGGCGGGGTGGCCCACGACTTCAACAACCTGCTGACCGTCATCAAGGGGAACGCCGACCTCCTGAAGGAGGGCATCCCGGACGGCCCCCCGCCGGCCGAGCTGGTGGACGACATCCGCGGGGCCGCCGACCGGGCCGCCGGGCTGGTCCGGCAGCTCCTCACGTTCGGCCGCCGGCAGCCGGTCCGGCCGGAGGTGGTGGACCTGAACGAGGTCGTCCGGGAGACGGTCGGGATGCTCCGGCGGGTGATCGGGTCGAAGGTCCAGGTGGCCGCCGACCTGGGCCCGTCGGCCGTCCTGGTCCGGGCCGACCGCACGCAGTTGGTCCAGGTGGTGATGAACCTGGCGGTCAACGCCCGGGACGCCATGCCCGGCGGGGGCAAGCTGACCGTGACCACCCGGACGCCCCGGGACGCGGCGACCGGGGCGCGGGTGGCCCGGCTGACGGTGGCCGACACCGGGACGGGGATGCCGCCGGAGGTCCGGGCGAAAATCTTCGAGCCGTTCTTCACCACGAAGGGGCCGGGCAAGGGGACCGGGCTGGGGCTGGCGACGGTCTACGGGATCGTCAAGCAGTCGGGCGGGGACATCGGGGTGGAATCGACCCCCGGGGCCGGGACAACCTTCCGGGTGGACCTGCCGTTGTGCGACGACGCCGCCAACCCGGCCGGGTCGGGGTCGAAGTCGCACCCGGGGCTGAAGACCGGGGCCGGCCGGGCGGCCATCCTGGCCGAGGACGAGGCCCCGGTCCGGCGGCTGGCCAGAGGCGCCCTGGAAGCCGCCGGGTACGCGGTCGCCGAGGCGGCCGACGGGGACGCCGCGCTGGAACTCTTGGCCGCCGGGGCCGGGGCCGACCTCTTGGTCACCGACCTGGCCATGCCGGGGGTCGGCGGGTGGGAGCTGGCCGACAAGGTGCGGGCGGCCCGGCCGGACGCCGGGGTGGTGATCGTCTCCGGGTACGTCCCGGACGCCGACCGGCTGGGCGGGCTGCCCGGGGCGGTGTTCGTGCCCAAGCCGTTCACCCCGGGCGACCTGGTCCAGGCGGCGGCCGAGGCCCTAACCTGGGCCGACGAGCCGGCCGGCGTCTGACCCGTCCGGCCGTTCGGGCGGTGGAACC
Organism: Gemmataceae bacterium; assembly: GCA_019747655.1. GTDB lineage: Bacteria > Planctomycetota > Planctomycetia > Gemmatales > Gemmataceae > Urbifossiella. Next base: position 1,737 of record JAIEQO010001106.1, read on the forward strand.
CAGCAGTCCCGCGCCGCTCGGCGACCGGCGGTCACTTCACTTCCAAAATCTTCTTCGTCTCCCTATCCAAGTAGATTTGGATGTCGTTCTGCTGATCCCCGGCTCGGACGGTCACCTCGTAGGCGATCCGACCGCGGGCCGGGTCGCCCCCGACCAGGTACACACCCTCACGGCTGCCGGCCACCGCCGACGTGCCGACCTGGAGGACGGACCGGACGAACTCCTCGGCCGCCGCCTTCCCAAGCTCGCCGCCGCCGGTCACCCGAAGGTTTTCCCGCCTGACGGTGCGGGCGGTGACGGCCGCCAGCACCTTCCGCTCCGGGTCGTAATGGAGGACCGCCTCGCACCCGAACACCGGGAGGTCGGGGCCGCCGTCCCGGCGGTAGATCTGGTCGAACTCGCGGGGCCGGCCGGGCGGGGCGTTCGGCCCGGGCGGGCGGGGCTCGAAGTTGAGGCCGCCCTCCACCAGCGGGGCGATGGTCTCCTTCATCACCACGTCCAGGTCGGCCGGCTCCTTGACCTCGATGGCCAAACCGGTCAACCGCTCGACCCGGGTCCGGGTCGGGTCGAACTGGGCCTGGACTCCGGCCTTGGCCGTCTTCCCCTGCCGGGCCAGGGCGACGAGTGCCGCCTCGACCGGTCGATCCTTCTCCGGTTCCGACTCGGCCGTCAGGGTCTTCGTCCGCACCCGGGCGGCGGCCTGGCGGACCTGCTGCCGGTTGGCCGGCGGAACCCACCGGGTGATGGCGTAGTCGGGGGCCGAGGCGAGTAGCTGCTTGTCGGCGTCCGTCAGGTCGGCCACCCCGCGGTCGATCTTCTCGCAAACCGCCCGCAACTCCGCGGCGCGCTGCGGACCCCACACCGGCGGCTCCCCGGCCGGGAGGTCCGGGAACGGGGGCCCGCCGGGCGGGAATTCCGCCGCCGGGAGTTTGGCCGCCGGCGGCGAACCCGGGCCGCCGGCGGGCGGGGCGCCGGGGCCCTTCGGGCCGGGGTCGGCCGCCTCGTCGGTCACCTGGACGTACGCCGTCCGGTTGATCAGGTCGATGTCCTTGACGACGATCCCGGTCGCCTTGCCGTCGTACCCGCGGGAGCCGGCCAGGAACTTGTCGTCGTCAGCGAAGACACCTTTGGCCCCCCAGGCGTGGGACTTGCGGAACCGCTGGAAGCCTTTTTTCCCATTCTGGGCGCCGAAGTGCTCCAGCTCGAGTTGCCGGTCGGCCTGGATCAGCGAGACGAGGGCGTGCTTGGGGTTCGGCCAGGGGGGCAAGGAGGGGGAGTCGTTCTGGCCCTGGTCGTGTTTGGTGAACGGCCAGTTCGGGCTGCCCGCCCCGACCCGGTCGTCGACGTGCCAGATGAGCAGTCCGGCCCCGTCGTGGTGCCGGTCCCAGTTGTGCTTCCGGCCGGCCGGGTCGGTCCAGCCCGGATCCCGGAACTCCAACAGGAAGTACTCCCGGCCGTCGGTCCCGGGCACGTCCACCTTGTAGGTCCGGTTCGCCTCCTCGACCGGGTCGAGCCGGATCGGGCCGTTCGCGGTGATCGTCCGCTCGTCGGCCCAGCCCACGAACCGCTTCGCCCAGGCCGACATGGACACCGGGGTCCCGGCGTGGTGGCCGTCCCAGCCGTTGTTCCCGCTGCCCATCAGGCACCAGTTCCCGACGCCCTCCGAGTCTGGGTTCGGGGTGCGGTCGTACAGGTCGGGCAGCCGGAGGGCGTGCCCGAACTCGTGGCAGAACACCCCGATGTCCGCCTGGCAGACGCCGGTGCCGTCCGGCCCCGGACAGGCCAGAGCCGGCTGGATGGTGTAATCATCCACGACGATCCGGACCGGATCGCCGGCCGCGTCGAGTACCGGATTCCCGAACCGGTCCTTGCGGATCGCCCGGGTGACGTACGGCCCGTTATGCCCGAGGTTTTTCGGGTCATCGTAGTTGCCGAAGTGCGACCAGATGTTGGTGTCGGCGGCTCCCTGGCACTCGGCCCCGGCTTCCGGGTGGACGACGAACACCAAGTCGACCTTCCCGTCGTCGTCCCCGGAATTCGGATTCCCGTCCGGGCCGTCGTTATCGAACTGGCCGAGATCGACCTCGGCGTCGGCCTTCTCGAAGGCGAACGCCAGCAGTTCCACAAGCGGCGGCCCCCACCCGTTCCTCATGACCTGCTGGTTGCCGGTTAGGTTCTGTCTGCTGAATCGGCGGGGGGCGGCCGTGCCTCTGATCTTGCATGCACCGCCGCGACCTCTCCGAC
>JAIEQO010000371.1 GCA_019747655.1 Gemmataceae bacterium
GGGTGGCTGCATCTGGTCCTCGGGTTCATCCGCCTCCGGGCCAAGACGAGGAGCAAGACCAACGTCAACAGAGCCTAACCGAGTGCGGTAAGCGGTTCGAGCGGGGGAGGGAAAGGGCCGAGGGTGCTACATGGAGCCCACTCACCTCCGGGCGGTGAAGTTCCTCAAGGCGTCGCCCCACGCCCCGAAGTTCGCCGGGTTCGTGATCCAAGACCGGGTGGTCATGCTGGTCGGCGGGATCAACGCCAAGTGCGTCCGGCCGGTGGCTTACTGACCCGCAGGTAGTCCGGGTTGTCTGGCCGGCCCGGCCTCCCGTACCCTGATCGTCTATGGACGCCACACGGACACGGGCCGGTATGGAGGCCCGCCGCCGGCAGGCGGTGCGGCGGGTCGCCGACGGGCGGTCGCGGAGGGACGTGGCCGACTTCCTCGGGGTCCACCCGGTGACCGTCGGCAAGCGGGTGCGGGCCCACCGGCCCGGTGGGGGTGACGGCCTGGCCGCCAGGCCGCACCCCGGGCGGGCCCCGTTCCTGACCGCCGCCCGGGAGCGGCGGGTGCTCGGGTGGGTGGCCGACAGGCCGACCGCCCACGGGTTCCCGACCGACCTGCGGACGGCCCGCCGGGTGGCCGACCTGATCCGCCGCCGGCTCGGGGTCGAGTTCCACCCGGCCTACCTCCGGGAGTGGCTGGCCAGGCGGGGCCTGTCGCCCCAGAAGCCGGCCGAGCGGGCCCGGGAGCGGGACCCGGACGAGGTCGGGCGGTGGCCGGCCGACGACTGGCCGGCCATCCAAAAAAGGGGGCCGGCGGGCGGACCCGCCTCGTCCTGATCGACCAAGCCGGGCTGCTCCTCAACCCGCCGGTGCGGCGGGCCTGGGCCCCGGTCGGGCGGACGCCGGTGCTCGACGGGTGGGGCCGGCACCGGGGCAAGGTGGGCGTCATCGGGGCCGTGTCCGTGCCCCCCGGGGCGGGCCGGTGCGGGTTCTACTTCGCCACCGACCCGGGCGGGTACTTCACCCCGGTCAAGGTGGTCGAGTTCCTCCGGGACCTGCCCCGGCACCTGCGGGGGAAGGTGGTCGTGGTGTGGGACGGGGGCCGCAACCACGGGGGGCCGGCGGTCCGGGCGTTCCTCCGGCGGAACCCCCGGCTGGGGCTGGAGCGGCTGCCGGCGTACCGCCCGCACCTGAACCCGGCCGAGGCGGTGTGGTCCTGGCTGGAGTACGGGAAGCCGGCGAACCTCGTCCCGAAGGACGTGAACCACCTGGACGACCGGGTGTTGGAGCACCTGGTCGCACTGAAGTGCGATCCCGGGCTGTTGAGGCGGTTATGGGAGGGGTCGGACCTGCCGTTCCCGCTCCCCGGCGTCAAACACCCCGGACAACCTGCGGATCAGTAGGGCACAAGGACTTGGGAGGAAGGGAACCCAAGCCCTGCTGCTGGCCCTGGAGCACCTGAACAACGTGAAGCGGTAGGCCTGCTGGGCGATAGCCGGCCCGCCGCGGGGGCGGACGGCGGGCCGTCGCCGGAGTTCGCTTGCGGCGTGGCGGCCGGGGCGTTACCATCGGCGCATCGAACCCGGCCGACTCGACCCCCTCCCCGCGAGTCCGTCCCATGCCCCGCGACCGCCGCGCCCGCTCCACGACCCGTCTTACCGTGACCGCCCTCGAAGACCGGGTCGTGCCCGACGGCCGGCCGCTGCCGGCGCCCACCCTGTACCTGGGGGCCGGGTCAGCGGGGCGACCGGCTCCGTGCTGGCCGACTTCTTCGCCTTCGACCCGGACTTCCTCGGCGGGGTGACGGTGGCCGCGGCCGACCTGGACGGGGACGGCCGGGCCGAGGTGGCGGTCGGGGCCGGGGAGGGCGGGGGGCCGCGGGTGCGGGTGGTCGACCCGCTCGCCGGGGGCCCCGGTGGCCGGCCCGCTCGGGTCGTTCTTCGCCTTCGACCCGGCCCAGCGCGGGGGGGTGAACGTCGGCACGGACTCGATGGCCGGCGACCTGGGCGGGGACGGGGTGGCCGACCTGGCGGTCGGGACCGGGCCGGGGGCGGCCCCGCGGGTCAAGGTGTTCAGCGGGACGACCGGGGCCGAGCTGCGGGACCTCGCCCCGTTCGACGACCTCCCGGCCGGCGGGGTGCGGGTCGCCCTGGCCTACGTCACGGAAGACTCGCATGCCGATCTGGTCGCCGGGACCGGGCCCGGGGTGCCGGGGACGGTCCGGGTGTTCGACGGGAACACCGGCGGGCAGCTCCCGCCGCCGGTCGGGGAGTACGGCCCGTTCGGGGCCGCCGCCCCCGGCGGGGTGTGGGTGGCGGCCAGCAACGACCCGATCATGCCCGGGGTGAACACCCCGTTCTCGAAGGCCCAGAACCCGACCTCGTACACGCCGTTCAGCGTCAAGGGGTCGGTGTTCTCGTCGCAGTACCCGATGGGCGGCACCCCGACCGGGACGCTGACCTTCAAGGTCCAGAACACCACCACCTCCGTGTGGACCACCCTGGGGACGGCCACCCCGGCCCCGGCCACCCCGGCCGGGTGGGCGTCGGCCGAGCTGACCTACCCGGCCGGCCTGCCGCCGGCGATGTACACCCTGTCCTTCGACTACTCCGGGGGCGCGGCGTTCAGCAAGCGGACCTCGATGCCGGGCACGATGACCGTCCGCGACCCCCAGGTGGTGATCGCGTACCCGATGACCAAGGCCCTGCAGGTGGCCAAGTGGGAGGACGCCTTCGAGCCGACCGCGGACGGGAAGGGGGTGCAGATCAAGGGGCCGAACCCGACGAACGACGAAACCAAGAACCGGGACTTCATCGACCGCGACCCGAGCCGGTTCAACGTCGGGGTGTGCGACCCCGGGGCGTGGGAGCTGGACACCCCGCACCTCCGGGCCAAGATCTCGACCACGGACGTGGCCGGGTTCACCATGTACGACGACGACCCGACCCCGGTGGACCTGATCAAGTACACCGGGGCGGCCAAGAACGAGCCCGGGTGGTACTGGTCGGACTCGCAGATGCTGGTCTCGAACGAGGTCGACGACAAGCACTCGGCGGCCACCTACCTCCGGGCGGGCGAGCAGGACCCGAGCGGGGACGGGCTGCCGAAGAACGGGTACGCCGAGGGTAAGGCCTGGCTGGTGAGCGACCGGACCCACAAGGTCGCCCTGCGGGGGACGGTGTGGGCCGACTACGCCGCGGGCGGCAAGACCGTCGCCGACAGCAAGCCGGTCCCGGCCAGGAACAAGGTGAACGTCCACGTCATCGCCGTGAAGCATCCCAACGGCCAGCCGGTGATCGGCGTCGGCGTCCCGTCCGCTTCCAACACGGCCATCCACGAGGCCAACGAGCAGTTCGCCCAGGCCGGCATCTACCTCGTCCCCGACCACACGGTGCCCGACGCGAAGGCCAACAACCCCCCGGCGGGTGTGGACCTGACCGACGGGCTCGACGGCTGGACGGACCAAAACTCCGCCCTGAGCCAGGAGCAGAAGGACCTGTTCGCCGCGGCGAACCTGCGGACGGAGGCCAAGAACGACATCGAGCTGTACTGGGTCGACCACTTCGCCAACCGGAACGAGATCGGCGAGGCGTTCACCGAGGCCGTTTACGGCACGGCCGCCTTCGTCGACAGCGTCATCGTTTCGGTCGATGACCGCACGCGGTTTACGGTCGCCCACGAGATCGGCCATGTGCTCACCAACGCCCCCCACTACTACGGCGACCTGTGGCCGGCCAACCTGATGCGGGCCAACCCGATTGGTGCGGACACGGTCACGACCAATAAGCGGCTGACGCTGGGCCAGCAGGCGGCCATCTGGTGGAACCGGATCGTCCTGCTGTCCCCGCCCGACCCCGCCTGAGCGGGGCCGCCCGCCCGTCCCCCTCCGCCCGGCCCGCCACGGAGCGACCGCCATGCCACCCCCGCTCGTCCTCGCCGCCGCCCTGGCGGCCGCCCCGCCCCCCGCCGGCCCGGAGCCGCCGGTGGACGAGGC
>JAIEQO010000348.1 GCA_019747655.1 Gemmataceae bacterium
GGCCGACTGCCGCAGCGCCGCCCGGGGCCGGGCCCGGCCGACCGACCGCCGGGACGACCTCGGGTTCCGGGTCGTCTACGCACCCCGGTAGTTTCGAGTTTCGAGTTTGAAGTTTCGAGTCCGAACCCTACGCCATCGACATGTCAACCGGCCCCGGTAACTCGGAGATGTCATGAAGGTGAATTGGCGCGGCGTCTTCCCCGCCGCCTGCACCCAGTTCCATCCGGATTACGCGCTGGACATCCCGGCGACCCTGGCCCACGTCGACGCCCTCCTGGCGGCCGGCATCCACGGCCTCGTCATGATGGGGAGCGTCGGCGAGAACACCACCCTCGACCCCGGCGAGAAGCGGGAGTTGCTGCGGGCCACGGTCGGCCGGGTCGGCGGGCGGGTGCCGGTGCTCACCGGCGTGGCCGAGTACACCACCGCCGGGGCCCGCCGGTGGGCGGCCGAGGCGGCCGGGCTCGGGGCCGACGGGCTGATGGTCCTGCCGCCGATGGTCTACAGCGGCGACCGGCGGGAGACGCTGGCCCACTTCCGGGCGGTGGCCAGGGCGTCGGACCGGCCGATCATGGTGTACAACAACCCGCCGGCGTACAAGACCGACGTGACGCCCGAGATGCTGGCCGAGCTGGCCGACGAGCCGCGGTTCGTGTGCGTCAAGGAGTCGAGCGACAACCCCCGCCGGGTGACGGACCTGGTCAACCTGACCGGCGACCGGTACGTGATCTTCGCCGGTGTGGACGACCTATTCCTGGAGTGCATGCTGCTCGGGGCGGTCGGCTGGGTGAGCGGGCTGGTCAACGCCTTCCCGGCCGAGAACAAGCTGATCTGGGACCTGGCGTCGGCCGGGAAGTGGGAAGAGGCCCGGGCGGTGTACCGGTGGTACACGCCGCTGTTACACCTCGACACTCATCCGAAACTGGTCCAGTACATCAAGTTGGCCGCGGCCGAGTGCGGGTACGGGTCGGAGCGGTGCCGCCCGCCCCGGCTGCCGCTCGCCGGCGAGGAGCGGGAGCGGATTCTGGGCATCATCCGGACGGCCATCGCCACGCGGCCGGGGCGGAGTTAAACCCGAGCTGCACGATCGAAACCCGATCAAGAGCGATCAATCAGAAATCGTTGATTCTGTTCTGATCGTCTCTTCTCCGCGTTCATCGTGCGGCCTTCTTGGCCCACACCGATGCACCGTATCCAGGTGGTCGATTCGCATACCGGCGGGGAGCCGACCCGGGTGGTCGTGGCCGACGGGCCGGACCTCGGGGGCGGCACCGTCGCCGAAAAGGCCCGCGTCTTCCGCGAGCGGTTCGACTCGTTCCGGTCGGCGGTGGTGAACGAGCCCCGCGGGTCGGACGTGCTGGTCGGGGCGTTACTCTGCGAGCCGGCCGACCGGACGTGTGCGGCCGGGGTGATCTTCTTCAACACCGTCGGCCTGCTCGGGATGTGCGGCCACGGGACGATCGGGCTGGCGGTCACGCTCGCCCACCTCGGGCGGGTCGGCTCGGGCGAGCACCGGATCGAGACACCGGTCGGTGTGGTGACGGCGACCCTCCACGACCGCAGCCGGGTGACGGTCCGGAACGTCCCGAGTTACCGGTATCGGAAGGACGTGACGGTCGAGGTGCCGAGCCTCGGGCCGGTGGCGGGTGACGTGGCCTGGGGCGGGAACTGGTTCTTCCTGACGGCCGGCCACGGCGAGGAGCTGCACGCCCGCAACGTCGAGCGGCTGACGGCCGTAAGCTGGTCGATCCGGCTGGCGCTGGAGGCGAACGGCATCACCGGGGCCGACGGCGGGGTGATCGACCACATCGAGCTGGTCGGGCCGCCGGCCGACCCGGCGAACCACGCCCGGAACTTCGTCCTCTGCCCGGGCGGGGCCTACGACCGCTCTCCGTGCGGGACCGGGACGAGCGCCAAGTTGGCGTGCCTGTACGCCGACGGAAAGCTCCGGTCGGGCGAGGTGTGGCGGCAGGAGAGCGTCATCGGGAGCGTGTTCGAGGGGCGGGTCGAGCCGGCCGGCGGCCCCGGGGCGGTGCTCCCGTGCATCACCGGCACGGCCCACGTCACGGCCGAGGCAACACTCCTGCTCGACCCGGCCGACCCCCTTGTCAACGGGATTCGTGCGTAACCCCGGCCAACACCTCCAACGGGTGCAGGGCCCGGCGGCCGGTGAGGTCCCGGACCTGGTGCCGGCAGGACGTTCCGGTCGCCACCACGACGGCATCCGGGTCCGCCTTGATCGCGGGCACCAAGGCCAGGTTCGCCACCGCCACGCTCACGTCGTAGTGCCGCTTCTCGTACCCGAACGACCCCGCCATCCCGCAGCACCCGGCGTCCAGGACCGTCACGCCGAGGCCCGGCGCCAGCCGGAGGGCGTCGGCCGACCCGCCGGCCCCGACCAACGCCTTCTGGTGGCAGTGGGCGTGCAACAGGGCCTTCCCGTCGAGGGCGGGTAGGTCAAGTGACAAGCCGCCGTCGCGGGCCTGCCGAGCCAGCCAGCCGTCGGCCAGTTCGGCGGCCGCGGCGACCCGCCTCGCCGCCGGCCCCGGGACCAGTTCCGGCCACTCGTCGGCCAGGGTCAGCAAACAGCTCGGCTCAAGCCCGAGGATCGGCACCCCGGCCGCGGCGTAACGGTCCAGTTTGGCGATGCCGTCGCGGGCGAGCCGCCGGGCGTCGGCCAGGAACCCTTTGGAGATCATCGCCCGCCCGCAGCACACCCCGGCCAGCTCGACCGCATACCCGGCCCGTTCGAGCAGGGTGACGGCCGCCCGCCCGATGTTCGGCTCCTGGTAGGTCGTGAAGCAATCGTCGAGCAACACGACCCGCCCACGACTCGGGGGGCTGACACCCCCCGCCCGCCGGGCGAACCACCGCCGGAAGTGATCCCGGTGTAGCTCGGGCAACGACCGCCGGCGGTCGATCCCGGTCAGCCCTTCGAGCGTCCGCCGGGCCCACCCCCGCCGGGCCAGCCAGTTGCCCATCCCGGCGAACCGGGCCCCGAGCGGGCTGAGCCGGTGGACGTGCTTGACCAGGAGGTCGCCGAGTGGCCGGGGCCGGCCGGCGTAGTAGGCGTGCAGGAACTCGGCCTTCAGCTTGGCCACGTCCACGTTGCTCGGGCACTCACTCTTGCACGCCTTGCACGACAGGCACAGGTCCATGACCTCGTGGACCCACCTCGCCGACAGACCCCTCCCCCTAACCCCCTCCCCCGGGGGGCGAGGGGGGACCGGAGAAGACACCCCTCCCCCCGCGGGGGAGGAGCCGGGGAAGGGGGCTGCGTCGAGGAGCGACACCCGCAGGGCGTTCGCCCGGCCACGGGTCGTGTCCCGCTCATCTCTCGTCACCCGGTACGACGGGCACATCGCCCCGCCCTGGGTCTTGCGGCAGACCCCGACCCCGTTGCACAGCTCGATGCTCCGGAAGAACCCGCCCTGCTTCGCGTAGTCGAACGCGGTCGGCACCTCGGGCAGCGGCCGGCCCGGCTCCACCCGCAGGCTCTCGTCCATCGCCGGGCCGTCCACCACCTTCCCCGGGTTCAAGACGTTCCCCGGGTCGAAGCCCCGCTTCACCCGCCGGAAGGCCTCGTAGATCGTCGGCCCGAACATCGCCCGGTTCCACTCGCTCCGGGCCATCCCGTCGCCGTGCTCGCCGCTCAGGCTGCCGCCGAACTGCCCGACCAGGGCCACGATGTCCGTCATGATCGCCCGCATGGTCCGCACGTCGGCCGGGTCGTGCAGGTTCAGCACCGGCCGGATGTGCAGGCAGCCGACCGACGCATGCCCGTAGAACGCCCCGTCCGTGCCGTGCCGGTGGAGGACCTCGCGGAAACGGGCGGCGAACTCCGGCAATCGCTCCGGGGCGACGGCGCAGTCCTCCGCGAACGTCACCGGCTTGCGGTCGCCGACCATGCCGAACAGGAGCGGCAGGGCGGCCCGGCGGAGGTCCCAGAGGGGGTCGCGGACGGCCGGGTCGAGGGCCGGGACGCTGGCGATCAGCCC
>JAIEQO010000387.1 GCA_019747655.1 Gemmataceae bacterium
ATGGGGTTCACCCACGTCGAGTTCCTGCCGATCACCGAGCACCCGTTCTTCGCCTCCTGGGGCTACCAGGTCACGGGGTACTTCGCGGCCACCAGCCGGTACGGCACGCCCCAGGACCTGATGTACCTGATCGACACCCTCCACCAGGCCGGGATCGGGGTGATCCTGGACTGGGTGCCGAGCCACTTCGCCACCGACGAGTGGGCGTTAGCGCGGTTCGACGGGTCGGCCTGCTACGAGCACGCCGACCCGAAGCAGGGGTTCCACCCGGACTGGGGCAGCTTCGTCTTCAACTACGGCCGGCACGAGGTCCGCAGCTTCCTCCTGTCGAGCGCGTTGTTCTGGCTGGACAAGTACCACATCGACGGGCTGCGGGTCGATGCGGTGGCGTCGATGCTCTACCTGGATTACAGCCGCAAGGACGGCGACTGGGTGCCGAACCGGTACGGCGGGAAGGAGAACATCGACGCCATCGACTTCCTCCGCCGGTTCAACGCCGAGGTGTACGGGAACTTCCCGGACGTGCAGACGTTCGCCGAGGAGAGCACGTCGTGGGCGATGGTCTCACGCCCCACCTACGTCGGCGGGCTCGGGTTCGGGTACAAGTGGGACATGGGGTGGATGCACGACACCCTGAAGTACGCGGCCCTCGACCCGATCCACCGGAAGTACCACCAGAACGATCTGACGTTCCGGATGCTGTACGCCTACAACGAGAACTTCGTCCTGCCGCTGTCGCACGACGAGGTCGTCCACGGCAAGGGGCCGCTGTGGGACAAGGGGGCCGGGGACGAGTGGCAGAAGTACGCCGGGCTGCGGGCCCTGTACGGGTACATGTGGGGGATGACCGGGAAGAAGCTCCTGTTCATGGGCGGCGAGGTGGCCCAGCGGCGGGAGTGGCGGGTGGACGAGAGCGTCGACTGGCACCTGCTCCAGTACGCCCCGCACGAGGGGGTGCAGCGGTGGGTCCGGGACCTGAACCACTTCTACGCGGCCGAGCCGGCGATGCACGAGCTGGACAACCAGCCCGGCGGGTTCGACTGGGTCGACTGCTCGGACGCGAACGCCAGCGTGCTGAGCTTCGTCCGCCGGGGGAAGTCGTCGGATGATGTCGTGCTGTGCGTCTTGAACTTCACGCCGGTGGTCCGGCACGGGTACCGGGTGGGCGTCCCGGCCGCGGGGTACTGGAAGGAAGTCCTGAACAGCGACGCGGGGGCGTACTGGGGGTCGAACGTCGGGAACGCCGGCGGGGTGTTCGCGGAGGCGAGCCCGATGCACGGCCAGCCGTTCTCGGTGTCGCTCAGCCTGCCGCCCCTGGCCGCCGTCTTCCTCAAGGGCCGGGGTTAATTGTGCGGGCGTTCTTGACGGCCGCGCAGACAGCCGTTATGGTGCCGAGAGAAGGTCGTGTGGAGCGGCATCATGGCGGAAGATCGCATCGAATTGGTTCACTTGCTCCGACACATCTCCGGCCAAATCCGTGAGGCCAATCGGCTGGCCTTGGAAGCGGCGGGTCAGGACGCCGGGCAACGGCCGGTGATGAAGTTCGAGGGGTGCGAGCTCGAGTTCGCTATCGAGGTTGAAGACAAGGGTCAGGCCGGCGTGAACGTGTGGGTGCTCAAGCTCGGGGCCGGGCTCAAGCGGACCGAGGCGAACACCATCCGGATCAGGTACGGCGAGCTTCCGGGCAGCCCAAACGTCAGCCAAGCCGAGGCACCGGCGGGTACGCTCCCGCCGCCGCAACGGCAAGGCGAGCCGAGCGGCCAAGCCGTCGGGGGGACGTCGTGAGCCAATCTCCGCTCCGCCAGCCCGGTTCGCCACCGCGGGAATACCGGCGGCCGGCCGGGTCGGCGTGGATTGATGCCCACCGATCTGACTTACCTAACGACCAATGGGTAGCGGCTGACGGGTCCGGGTGGTTTGCCCACGATCCATCCCTCGACGCTCTCGTAGACCAGCTCGATAAGACTGGCAAGAAGTCAGTTGATCTGACGATCGCGTTCATCACCCGGGATTCGGCCTGACCATGCCTTTCACCCTCGCCCTCGGCCAACCCGCCCTTTCACGGCTTCTCGACCCGGCCCTCAACTACAGGGCATACTGCGATGTCGTGGTCGTCAACGCGAACGCGAACGGGGTGGCCAGAAAGAGCCCGGTCTACCAGTGCCTCGTCGACACCGGTTCGGACTACACGATCCTGCCGTGGGTGGCCGCGACGGCTATCGGCCTGACTCCGAGCGGACCCGTGGTCACGATCCGGTCGGTCGGCGGCAGGGTATATAGGCTGATGTCCGACGAAGTCGCCATCGAAATCGAGGGGAAATTGGTCAGGGTCCCGGTGGCGTTCTCGGCGGCGGGCGGGTTCAGCCCGATCCTCGGCCGGTCGCAGCTACTTGCGGCCTACGACTTCGGGTTCGACACCTCCCATTGGCATTGGGGCTGACCCCGCCCGGTCACTTCCACTGCCCCTGCAACCACGCGACCCCGTCGCCGACGTACCGGGCGTAGTCGCCGGTCCGGTAGTGGGTCAGCCCGCTCACGGTGCGGAACTCGACCTTCCCCCCCCCTTCGCCTTCAGGGCGTCGGCGTGCTTCTTCGCCGGGCCGTACCGGACCACGTCGTCGGCGTCCGAGTGGATGGCGTACACCGGGATTTTCCACTCGACATCCCCGCCCGCGACCGGCGCGGCCACCGGGATGGCCCCCGTGAACAGGTCCTGGTGACGGCCGCCGATGAACCACGCCCCTTCGCCGCCCAGGCTGAACCCGGTCACCACCACCCGCTTCGGGTCGATCGCGTACGTCTTCATCGCGCTCTTGGTCAGCCAGACGGCCACCTGTTCGTTCTTGGCGTCGGTCCAGTCGCCGCCGAGGGCGTCCGGGGCGATCACCACCGCCCCCAGCCCGGCCAGCCCCGGCCCGAACGCCTCGACCATCCCGGCCCCGGTGTACGGCTGCGGCTTCGACCCGTCGTACCCGTAGTGCAGGGCCAGTACCAGCGGCTCCGGCCGCGTCCCGTCGTACCCGTCCGGCACCTCGACGGCGTACTTGACCGGCCCGACCCCGGGCACCTCGGCCGTCTCCCGGTGGGTGCCCGGCGGCAGCTTCTTGAGCACGGCCGCCTCCGGGACCGCCACCGGGGCTTTACCCCCGCCGCACCCCGCCGCCACCGCCGCCCCGAACAGGAACGCGAAGCGCCGCATCGGAACCTCCTCGTCGGCCACGGGGTCAGTTTACGGGCCGCTTGCCCCGGCCGACCCGGCCGGCGATAATCAGCCCGGTCCCGCCCCCCGTCCGGAGGAACCGCATGGTCCGCCGCGCCGCCGCCCTCGCCGTACTCCTCGCCCTGGCTCCCGCCGGCCGGGCCGACGACCCCAAGCCCGCCGACAAGCCCAAGCCGGCCGGCCCGCCGGCCGCCGACCTGCTCGACGCCGGGCTGGCCGCCGCCAGGAAGGACGGGAAGGCGGTGTTCGTGGCGTTCGGGTCGCCCGGGTGCGTCTGGTGCAAGTACCTGGACAAGTACCACGACCGGCCGGCCGTCAAGAAGGCCCTCGGCCGGCACCTCGTCTTCGTCAAGATCGACGTCGAGGAGAACCCGGGCGGCCAGGCCCTGTACGACAAGTACGCCCCCGAGCCGGGCGGAGTCCCGACCTGGGTGATCCTGTCGGCCGACGGGAAGGTGCTGGCCGACTCGTTCGAGCCGCAGGACGGCGGGAAGAAGTTCAACGTCGGGTTCCCGGCCGAGCCGAACGAACTGGCCCACTACGAGAAGGTCCTCCGGGCGGCCGTCCCGAAGCTCACCGACGGCGAGGTGAAGCTGCTCATGGACGAGCTTCGGGACACCCGGCCGAAGCCGGACGAGAAGGACGGCGGGCGGTGATCCGGGAGTGCCTCGGTTCGGGTTCTGGTGGCACAGGCCTCCGGCCTGTGCTCACAGACCGGGGGCTGCTCTGTTGAATTCTTGGCGAGCGGGGGGCGTCAGCCCCCTGATTCTCCGGCGGAATCAGGGGGCT
>JAIEQO010000297.1 GCA_019747655.1 Gemmataceae bacterium
GCGTGGCCGATGCCGATCCAGAAGACGAAGTTGGTGATGTCGAACGCCCAGTTCACCGGGTTGTTCGACCCCCATACCCCCACGCCGGTCGAGATCAGGTACGTTGCGGCCAGCACCCCGCCGCAGAGCAGCGCCGACGTGATGAGGAACGCCGGCCACCACCACGCCGGCTGGGGTCGCTCGGTGATGCCGGCGATCTGGTCGTCCAGCGACGCGAAGTCGGCCGGCCCCCACACCAGCGGGATACGGGGCAGGGGGTCGGGGAACCGGGGGGACGGGTCGTTCGCCCCGGCGACCTCGTGCGTCTCGTGGGCCGTCGCGGTCATGGTGGGTCAGGTCGGAAAGATTTTTGACAGGATAACAGGATCAACACGACAAAAAATCGAAGACCGGCATTATCCTGTTCCATCCTGTTATCCTGTCAAAAACTTTGATCCCCACGCCCTTACCCGACCAGTTCGGGGTTCGGGTTGCGGACCCGCGGCAGGTAGCTGGTCCGCGGTTTGGTGTTCAGCTCGCCGAGCAACAGGTACTCGGCCTCACGCTCCTTTAGCTTCGACACGCGGCTATTCGGGTCGAGGACGTTGCCGAAGACGATGGCCCCGGTCGGGCAACTCTGCTGGCAGGCGGTTATGACGCCGCCGTCCGGGACGATGACCCGGCCGTGCCGGTCGAGGTCGTACCCGGCGGCCCGCGGGTCGGCCGGCTTGCGGTACGCGGACGGCGGGCCGTCCGGCTTGAAGGCGTCGTCGGTCGGGATGACCGTCCGCCCCTGGGCGACCTCGGCGGCGGCGATCTTGGCCCCGTACTTGGCCCGCTCGACCCGCTGGACGCAGTAGGTGCATTTCTCCATCACCCCCCGCATCCGGACGCTGACATCCGGATTCTTTCCCATCTTCAACGTTTCCGGGGTGAGGTTGTGTGTGAGGGAAGCCCCGCCGGCGGCGAACGGGGTCGGCGTCCGCAGCTCGTCGAGCCCCCGCTTGTTGAAGTCGAACCAGTTGAACCGGCGGACCTTGTACGGGCAGGCGTTGGCACAATACCGGGTGCCGATGCAGCGGTTGTAGACCTGGAGGTTCAGCCCCTCCGGGCTGTGGACGGCGGCGTTCACCGGGCAGACCTGTTCGCACGGGGCCGACTCGCAATGCACGCACGCCACCGGCTGTGAGACGATCCGCGTGTCGTCGCCGCTCGTGGTGAAGTAGCGGTCGATCCGCAGCCAGTGGAGTTCGCGGTTGCGGAGGACCTCGTGCTTGCCGACGACGGGGATGTTGTTCTCGCTCTGGCAGGCGACCACACACGCCGAGCAGCCGGTGCAGGCGTTGAGGTCGATCACCATCCCCCACTGAAACTGGCTGTCGAGCAGCTCCGGGCGGGCGAGGTCGAGCGGGAAGCGGTCCTGCTTCTGCAGGGCCGGGGCCGGCCCTTGTTGCGGGTTGCCGTAGCCGCCCTGGAAGCCCTTCTTCAACTCCTCCTCGGTCGGCAGCCCGCCCGGCGGCAGGCCGATCGGCGGGCCGTGGTCGGGGTGGTCGTGGTGGTGCTTGTGGTACTCGCCCGCGGTGAACTCGTGGACGATCTCCCGACCCTCGGGGATGGTGCCGTGCTCTTGTGTGACGGCCAAGTCGTACCGCCGGCCGGCCGGTTCGAGCGTGCCGCCGCCGGCGGTGTGCATGGCGTCCGACCGGCGCAGCGGGAAGACGTCGAACCCGCCGCCGTCCGGGACGTGGCGGATCGGCATCGCGCCGGGCTGGCCGAACGGCAGGGCGACTGACCAGTCGGCTTGCCCCGGCAGGACGAACGCCGGCAGCTCGATCGACGTGCCGCGGATGCTCAGACGGATCACGTCGCCGGTCGTGACCTTGAAGGCGGCGGCCGTGGCCGGGCTGACGAGGGCCGCGTTGTCCCACACCAACTTGGTGATCGGGTCGGGCAGCTCCTGGAGCCACGGGTTGCGGGCGTACCGGCCGTCGTACAGGGTGTTGTCCGGGACGAAGACGAGTTCGAGGGCGTCGTGCGACGGCACCGGGGGCAGTTGCACCTTGCCGACCTCGGCGGCGATCTTCGCCGCGTCGACCTTGAGTTCGGCCGCCGGCTTCGGCTTCCGGCCCGTCTTGTCCTGGTCGGCCGGCAGGTAGCCCTGCTGCTTGTACCGATCGAACGCCAGGGCGAACCCGGGGTCGGTGGAGGGAATGCCCGAGCGGTCGGCGAACGCCCTCCGCACCAGCTCATACGCCTTCGTCTTGGCGATCAGGTGCGAGGCGGTCGGCTTGGTGTCGGCCTCGAAGGCGAACTGCGTCAGCAGGGCGAGGACTTCGAGGGCGGTGCGGCCGTCGCGCAGCGGGGCGATGAGCGGCTGGACGCAGCAGAGGGAGCCGTCGGCGGCCTCGGCGTCGCCCCACCCTTCGAGCGAATGAGCCAGCGGGAGGTGCCAGTCGCACGCCTCGGATGTCTGGTCGTGGTAGAGGCCGAGCCGGAGCTTGTGGGGCACCTTTTGGAGGGCTGTGTCGAAGTCCCAGGTCCTCCGGGCGATGATCTGTTCGGGGTTCGGGTACCTGTCCCCGGGGGCGTTCAGCACCGGGTTGCCGCCGACGACCAGGAGCGTCGAGACGGCCCCGGCTTCCATCGACTTGACGAGGTCGGCGATGGTCTTGTCGGCCGCCTCCGGCGGGGCATCCCGAAGTTCAACCACGCCCGCGTTCATGGCGTCGAGCGCCGCGTTGACCGCGTGGCCGAGGGCGTGGACCCAGGCCGGCTGGCGGTAGCCGACCAGGACGACGGCCTTACCGGGGTGATCGGCCAGGTCTTTCGCCACGGCCTTCGCCCAGACCTCGTTGACGCCGGGCGTGGCGACGGTGCCGAGTTGCGGCAGCGGGGGCTTAATCCTCGCGGCCAGCTCCTTCGCCGCGGCGGTCAGCAAGACGCCGACCTGCGACGACGCCAGCCGGAGCCGATGGTCGGCCATCGTGCCGGTGACGGTCGGGGTGCTCTCGGCGACGTACAGCCGGCTCATCGGCCCGTCGGGCGAGCGACGGGCGGCCCAACCGACGCTGTGGTGAATCTGGTCCGGGTCGAGGCCGAGGAAGTCGCTGTCGAGGGCCAGGATGCGGTCGGCCTTATCGAGGTTGTAGCGGGCGACCAGCTTCGCCCCGAAGGCGAGTTCGGCCCCCTTACGAACCTCAGTGAAGTCGACCGGCTCGTAGGTGTGCCAGGTCGCTTCGGGCATCGCGGCCGTCATGTGGGCGCGGATCAGCCGGACCGCCGGCGAGTTCATCTCCTCGGACAGGACGGCGAAGCCCTTGCCCTTCTCCTTCAGGAGGCGGTCGGCCTCGGCCCGGGCGAAGGCGTCGAACTCGTCCCACGACCGGGAGACGCCGTTGCGCACCACGCCGGGGGCGCGGTCGGCCATCACCCGGTCGGGGCTGTAGAGGTCGTAGATGGTGGCCTGGGCGAAGGCGTCGGTCCGGCCCCGGCTGCACGGGTGCCGGGGGTGGCCCTCGATCTTGGTCGGCCGGCCCTCGTGACTCTCGACGAGTACGGGCAACGCCCCGCCGGGCCGAGGCAGGCAGGTGGCGTAGAAGGCGGGTTTACCCGGGACGACGCTGCCGACCTGGTCGTCCGGGACGGCCGAGTAGGGGAGGATGTGCAGCTCCGGCCGGCGGCACCCGGCCGCGGCGGCGAGGCCGGCCGCCCCCAGGGCCAGGAACGCCCGGCGACTCAGCTCCGCGTGCGGCCGGCCGGCGTCGTCCGGGATCGCTTCGCCGGCGTTCTCGAAGACGTTCGTGTAGCCGGGGAACTCGCGGCCGGGGGTCATCGGTGGCACCCCTGGCAGGTGGTCGGGGCGTTGACCCGGAGGTCGGACTTGATCGCCCGGCCGACGTCGGCCTTCGACTGCCCGCCGCCCGGCTCCCAGGTCAGGTTGGTGACTTCGGGGACCGGCCGGAGCTTGTCCTCGGGCTGGTGGTGGCAGTTCAGGCACCAGCCCATCGTCAGGGCCTGGTCGTGCCAGACGACCTGCATCTCGTT
>JAIEQO010000067.1 GCA_019747655.1 Gemmataceae bacterium
GCTGGTCAACCCGACCAGCATGGACGTCGACCACAAGGGCCGGGTCTGGGTCGCCGAGGCCGTCAACTACCGGCGGACCAACTTCAAGCGGCCCATCCTCCGCGAGGAGGGCGACCGCATCGTCGTGCTCATCGACACCGACGGCGACGGGAAGGCCGACGAGTCGAAGGTCTTCTACCAGGGCAAGGACCTGTACGGCCCGCTCGGGGTGTGCGTCTCGCCGCACGCCGACGGCCAGGCGCTGACCGTCTACGTCTGCCAGTCGCCGGACATCCTCGTCTTCGAGGACAAGGACGGCGACCTGAAGGCCGACGGCCCGCCGAAGAAGCTGCTCAGCGGGTTCCGCGGGTTCGACCACGACCACGGCGTCCACGGGCTGAACATCGGCCCGGACGGGAAGCTCTACTTCACCGTCGGCGACAGCGGCGTGGACGGCCTGAAGTCGTCCGACGGCAAGGGCCGGGTGTGGAAGACGAACGACACCGACTGCCGGGCCGGGACCGTCTGGCGGTGCGACCCGGACGGCACGAACCTGGAGCTGATCGCCCACAACTTCCGGAACAACTACGAGGCCTGCGTCGACAGCTTCGGCGAGGTCTGGCTGTCCGACAACGACGACGACGGCAACCAGCAAACGCGCATCTGCTTCGTGATGCCCGGCGGGAACTACGGCTACTACCCCCGCGGGGCCGGCCAGACCCACTGGCACGAGGAGCAGCCGGGGATCGTCCACAAGACGCTGCGGACCGGGTTCGGCAGCCCGACCGGCATCACCTTCTACGAGGGGTCGCTGCTGCCCGAGAAGTACCGCGGGGCGATCCTGCACTGCGACGCCGGGCCGCGGGAGGTGCGGGCGTTCTTCCGCAAGCCGAAGGGGGCGGGCTACGAACTGGACAAGGAAGTGATCCTGACGAGTTCGGACAACTGGTTCCGGCCGAGCGACGTGACGGTGGCCCCGGACGGGAGCATCTTCGTCTGCGACTGGTACGACCCGGGGGTCGGCGGGCACGGGATGGGTGACTGGACCCGCGGCCGCGTCTTCCGCCTCACCCCGAAGGGGCACACCGGCTACAAGGTGCCGGAGGCTAAGCTGGACACGAAGGAGGGCATCTTCTCGGCCCTGACCTCGCCGTGTCTGGCGACCCGAGCGATGGCGCTACATCAGTATAAGACCGACGCCCGCATGCAGACGCTAATGGTCCTGAGTAACGGTTTCCTGGCGAAGGACGAGGTTCAGGTCGCGCGGGCGGCCTGGGCGATGATGATCTCCAACTCCGCCACACGGGGGAAGTACGAGGGGCAGCCCACCGCGGCCGAGGTCGTGCAGTTCTCGGCCGCCATCCCCGCTTTCGCCAAACGGCAAGAGTCTAGCCCGGCCCTGGGGGCCGCTTCGCACCGGAGGAAGGTTCAGCTCGGGCACAACCCGGCCGAGCCGGGGCCGTCCGGTACCTCGATCGAGCAACTCGCCCCGCGCGGTCCCGCGGTCTGGCGGGAGGCGCTCGTGTCATGTCGCACGGCGTCGCCCGAGACGCTCAAGCCCCTATTCTTCGCCCTCGCCAAGAAGTACGACGGCCAGGACCACTTCTACCGGGCGGCCCTGAACATCGCCTGCGGGACCGACCCGGCCCGGCGGGACGCCATCCTGGCCGACTTCGACAAGCACTTCCCGGAGTGGAACGACACGGTCGCCGACCTCGTCTGGGAGCTGCGGCCGAAGTCGGTCCTGCCGCGGCTGGGCAAGCTGCTCGCCGACGCCAAGCTCTCCGGCCCGCAGAAGGCCCGGATCGTCGACATCCTGGCCGCCAGCGACGACCCGGCCGCCGGTAAGTCGATGCTCGCCCTCCTCACCGGCGACGCCCCGGCCGAGGTCAAGGCCCGGGCCGTCGAGCACCTCAAGCTGTTCCTCCCGACCAAGTGGAAGGCGATCAACAGCCGGGAGGAACTCGACCCCGTCATCGACCGGCTGCTGAAGGATAAGGCCGGGGCGGCCGCCGGGCTGCGGCTGATCGCCCTGTCGAACAACGCCTGGCGGCAGGCCGAGGTCGCGGCCATCGCCCGCGACGACAAGGCCGACCGCGGCCTTCGGGAAGAGGCCATCCGCACCCTCGGCGGGCTCCGCACCGACGACGCGGTTGCCGCCCTGGTCGCCCTGGCCCGGCCCGAGGGCCCGCTGTCGCCGGCGGCGGTCGAGGCCCTCGGCCGGAACCTCCCGAACGGCAACGTCCGCCCGCACCACCAGGAGGCCGCGTTCAACGCCCTGACCGGGTGGTTCCTGGACGAGAAGGTGTCCGACGGCTTCCGGGCGGCCTGCCTGTCGGCCCTGGCCGGCAGCCGGCAGGGGACCTCACTCCTGCTGTCGCTCCGCGAGACGGGGAAGCTGCCCCAGGATCAGGTCGGACCGGTCGGGCGGCTCTTGCGGAACAGCCCCCACCAGGACCTGCGGAACCGGGCGCTCATCGCCTTCCCGGCCCCCGGCAAGCTCGACCCGAAGAAGCTGCCGAGCCCGGCCGAACTGGCGAAGCGGGCCGGCGACGCGGCCCGCGGCGAGAGGGTCTGGAAGGAGAGCCTGGCCGGGGCTGCCCAGTGCGCCAAGTGCCACACGGTCCGCGGGGTCGGCGGGCAGGTCGGCCCGGACCTCTCCATGATCGGGGTGAAGGGGAGCCGGGAGAACCTGTTCGAGTCGATCCTCAACCCGTCGAAGGCCATCGCCGACCAATACGTCCAGAACCAGGTGACGACGGCCGCCGGCGTCACCGTCACCGGGCTGGTGGTGGCCGAGGCCGACGGCGGGGTGACGGTCCGTGACGCCAACGGGAAGGACACGGTCATCCCGAGGGACGAGGTCGAGAGCCGCAAGAAGATCGCCATCTCGATCATGCCCGAGGACGTGGTCGGGGCACTGACCGAGGACGAGCTGGTCGACCTGGTGAGCTACCTGGAGACGCTGAAGACCGCGGCCTACACGCCGGAGGCGTTCCGGGTCCACGGGCCGTACCCGGCCGAGTCGATGGCCGCGGCGCTCGACAAGATCACCGACCCGCCGGCGACGGGCGGCAAACTCCTGCGGCCCGACGCCAGGGGGTACTTCGACCTGGCCGGCTTGCACGGGAACGCCGCGAACAACTCGGCGTCGTACCTGCTGACCACGGTCGAGTCGCCCGTCGACCAGGACGCCGAGGTCCGGCTCGGGACGGACGACGGGGCCAAGCTGTGGGTCAACGGCGAGGAGCTGTTCAAGACGGCCGCCACCCGGGCCGCCGAGCCGAACCAGGAGACCGTCCGGGTGAAGCTCAAGAAGGGGGCGAACCGGGTCATGGTGAAGGTGGCCAACGGGAACAACCCGCACGGGTTGTACTTCACCGTCCTGAGCGGCCAGGAGGTCAAGGCCGGGAAGTAGGCCGGAATACGGGGGCCGCGGATGACGCAGATCAGAGCCCGCAGATGAAACCGGATCGAAGATGGTGCATTTCATCTGATTTCATCTGCGCCGGAGTCTGCGTCATCTGCGGCCCCCGTATTGTGCCCCGTTCCGAACCGGGTACACTGGCTCACACCCGCCCCCCGGAGTCCCGCCGTGCCCATCCCGAAGATCACCTGCCCCGAGTGCGGGGCCGGGCTGAAGTCCAAGTCCGGGTTCACCGCCGGCGAGTCGATCGCCTGCCCGAAGTGCGAGGCCGAGTTCACCGTCGAGGACCCGGACGCCGAGCGGCCCCGCCGGCCGCGGGTGGCGGCCGTCGTGGACGACGACGATGACGACCGCCCGCGGAAGCCCCGGGTGGTGGCCGACGACGACGACGACGACCGGCCGCGGAAGAAGAAGCGCCGCCGGGTCGACGAGGACGAGGACGACCGGAAGGGGTCGTACAAGAACTCGCCCCTGCGGTACGCCATCCTCGGCGTCCTCATCGTCATCATGCTGGTGCTGGCCTACTTCCTGTACCTGAAGAAGGACAAGGAGGCGAAGGACAACGCGGCCCTGCCCCCGCCGGCCGCGGCCGCCGTCGCCTGACCCGGAGCCGCCGTGCCCCCCGCCGACGCGGACGACGAG
>JAIEQO010000985.1 GCA_019747655.1 Gemmataceae bacterium
CTGCCGAAGAAGAAGCTGAACATCATCAAGAAGGCCATCCGGGTGTACAACTCGGCCCCCCAGACGGACCAGGGGGAGCAGGGGTGGAGCATCGAGGAGATGCTGATGGACGGGCGGAGTAAGTCGCCCGACCTGGAGATGGTCGAGACCGACGACCTGAAGCAGGTGATGCACATGCTCGACCGGATGGACAAGCGGGAGGCCACGGTCCTCCGCATGCGGTTCGGGCTGGACGACGAGGAGCCGAAGACGCTCAAGGAGATCGGCGAGTGCCTGGGGCTGACCCGGGAGCGGGTCCGCCAGATCGAGAGCGAGGCCCTGGCCAAGATGAGCGAGAGCCTGAGCGGGGACTGACCCGCGTTCGTCGCCCCGAAGGGGCGTCCGGGAATAGCCCGGGGTGAAACCCCGGGTCCGGTAGGTCAACAATGGATTGGAGCCCCGAAGGGGCGACCCCTTCCCGTGGGTCGCCCCTTCGGGGCTCCGGCCGTTGTCGATACCACGGCCCGGGGTTGGCACCCCGGGCTATTCCCGGACGCCCCTTCGGGGCGGCATCACCTCGTCCGTCCGCCCGGAACGACTCGTCCCGCTTCCCCATCTTCCCGCCCGCCTTCCCCTCCTTCCCCCGTCCGCGTCATCCCCTGCGGCCCGGCCCGTCGATGCCTCTTCCCGTCACGGGGGAGGTGGACGCGATGCGGGTCCGGTGGCCGGCCGTCGGGCTGGTGGCGGTCGTCGGCTGCCAGACGCTCCTGGCACCGTACCCCCCGCCCGTCGAACCCCCGGAGGCGCCCGGCTTTACCCCCCCTCTCCCCGCGGGGGAGGAGGACGGGGGGAGGGGTCTTGCTTCCGACGACCCCCTGACCCTGGCGGCCGACTGCCTGACCCGGGGCGACCGGCCGGCCGCCGCCGCCCACCTCGCCGCCTACGTCCGCGGGCACCCGGACCAGCCGATGTTCCGGGCCCAGCTCGCCGAGCTGCTGTTCACCCTCGACCGCCGCCCGGACGCGAAGGCCGAGTTCGAGCGGTTCGTGGCCGACGCCCAGGCCGCCGACGGCCCCCTCCGCGGGCACCTCGTCCACTGCCACACCCGGCTGATGCAGATCGGGCAGGCGGCCGACGACCGGTTCGCCGAGCGGTTCCACCGCGGCGTCGGGCTCCTCCTGCTGGCCGCCGACGGAGCGCCGGAAGAGGTGTTGTGTCAGGCACTGGCGGCCCTCAACGAGGCGAAGGAAGCCCGCCCGGCCGACCCCCGGGTCCACCTGTACTTGGCCGACGCCCACGACCGGGCCGGGAACCGTCGGGCCGCCGCCGTCGCCCGGAAGGCCGCCCGGAACCTGGCCCGCCCCGGCGACCTCTCCCCGGCCGAGGCCACCCGGCTGGCACTGGGGGGTGAACCCGGGAATTAACCACAGAGTCGCAGAGAACACCGAGCAGAGAAAGACAGTGTTCAGAACAAATCCGACCTCGGCTCGGTCTGCTCTGTGCCCTCTGTGACTCTGTGGTTAATCTTCTCTGGACCATGCTCCTCTCCCTCACCACCACCCACCCGCCGGCGACCGACCTCGGGTTCCTGCTCCACAAGCACCCGGGCAAGGTGCAGACGTTCGACCTCCCGTTCGGGGCGGCCCACGTCTTCTACCCCGAGGCGGCCGACGAGCGCTGTACCGCCTGCCTCTTGCTCGACGTCGACCCGGTCGGGCTGGTCCGCGACCGCCGCGGGCCGGCCGGCGACGCCGGGCTGCTCGGCCAGTACGTCAACGACCGCCCCTACGTCGCGTCGTCGTTCCTGAGCGTGGCCGTCGCCCGGGTGTACGGGTCGGCGCTCGCGGGGACCTGCAAGACGCGGCCCGAACTGGCCGAGACGCCCATCCCGCTGACCGCCCGGGTGGCAGTCGTGCCCTGCCGGCGGGGCGGCGAGGTCTTCCTGCGGAAGCTGTTCGAGCCGCTCGGCTACGCCGTCACGGCCACCCGCCACCCGCTCGACGAGGAACACCCCGAGTGGGGCGAGGGGCCGTACTTCACCGTCGAGATCGCCGGCCGGGTGCGGCTGGCCGACCTCTTGAGCCACCTGTACGTCCTCGTCCCGGTGCTGGACGACGAGAAGCACTACTGGGTCGGGGACGACGAGGTGGACAAGCTCCTGCGGCACGGCGAGGGGTGGCTGGCCGCCCACCCCGAACGGGAGCAGATTACCGGGCGTTACCTCAAGCGGCGGGGGTCGCTGGTCCGGTCGGCCCTGGCCAAGCTGGCCGAGGACGAGGCGGACGAGGAGTTTTCGTCCGGGCGAGCGGGGGGCGTCAGCCCCCTGATGGGCGAGGACATCAGGGGGCTGACGCCCCCCGCTCGCCCGGAACCCAACCTGCACGCCCGCCGGCTGGCCGCGGTGCTGGAGGTGCTGAAGGCGACGGGGGCGAAGCGGGTGCTCGACCTCGGCTGCGGCGAGGGGAAGCTCCTGCGGCTGTTGGCCGCCGAGGGGCAGTTCGCCGAGGTGGTCGGGGTGGACGTGTCGTCGCGGAGCCTGGAGATCGCCGCCGACCGGCTGGACAAGCTCCGGCTCACGCCGGCCGACCGGGACCGGGTCAAGCTGCTACACGGGTCGCTGACGTACCGGGACGCCCGGCTGGAGGGGTTTGATGTGGCCGCGGCGTCGGAGGTGGTGGAGCACCTCGACCCGCCCCGGCTGGGGGCGTTCGAGCGGGCGGTGTTCGGGGCGGCCCGGCCGGGGGCGGTGGTGCTGACCACGCCCAACCGGGAGTACAACGTGCGGTTCCCGGACCTGCCGGCCGGGAGGCTGCGGCACGCCGACCACCGGTTCGAGTGGACGCGATCGGAGTTCGCGGCGTGGTGCGACGGGGTGTGCCGGCGGTTCGGCTACGCGGTCCGGGTCGAGCCGCTGGGGGACGTGGACCCGGAGGTCGGCCCGCCGAGCCAGATGGCGGTGTTCACGCGGGGCGGTCCGGGCGGACGGGGAGGCCGGTTTTCCACCTCCCCCCTTGCGGGGGAGGTCGCCGCGGAACGCAGTGACGCGGCGGGTGGGGGGTGAGTTACGACGGAGACCCCCCACCCGGCTCGCCTCTTCGAGGCTCGCCGACCTCCCCCACAAGGGGGAGGTGGGGAGGGCCCGCCGCCCGTCACACCCCCAGGGCCGGGGCGGTGTCGGGGCGGGCGCGGTCGGCCGGGCGGCGGGGGCCGGCGGCGTCCCGGAGGATGTCGGCCTTCACCCGCCGGGTCATCTTGAGGACGAAGGCGGCATCCCGGAGAAGCTGCTCGGGCCGGGCGGTCGGGGCGGTCTTGGCGAACCGGGGGGCGTTGAGAACCGGGGTCATTATCGGCTTCCGTGCTTGGGGTTGATTTCCGAGTACGCCCTACACCAAAGCAGTGGGTGTGCCATTCGCCGAGTCGCGGCCGCCGGAATCCGGCGGATCGCCTCCAAGTGCCGAGCGGTCCGCGAGATCGGGCCGCGGATTTCTCGCGGCGCGGGTTCGGGGGCCGGTTGGTGCGCTTGCAACTCTTGCGGCTTGAGGGAAAGGGTACAATCCGCCCCTGCCGAATGTACCGGCTGGGCAACCGACCGGTGCCGCAGACGGCCGACGGCGTTGGACTTGAAGCAATCTTGCGGATTCTGCCAACGAAGTCTTGTGGGGGTGTTATGCCGGTGTATGATCCAGTTGCCTTTCGCGGATGACGGTGGGTCGTGGTCGGCAGGTTGTCGTGTCTCCCTTCCCCTGGACGTGAGGACTGCACCATGCGACGCCGATGATGTTCGCCCCACCATCAGAATGATCGGTTCCGCCCGCGGGCCGAGTGGCTGGAGGACCGGGCCAACCCGGCCACCTGGAACGTCGAGGTCAACACCCTGAGCGACGCGTTCATCCCCACGGCCGCCCGGCTCCGGGACGCGATCGCCCGGGCCAACGCCCAGGCCAACGGCGACATCACCAACATCACCTTCAACGCCAGCCTGTTCCCGGCGGGGGGTATACCTCACGCGGCCGGGATTGAAGCTGGCTCCAGCACCTGGAAGTTGGGGGCCAGCAGGGGCGCCATCCGCTCCC
>JAIEQO010000093.1 GCA_019747655.1 Gemmataceae bacterium
CCCGCCCGCGGGGCGTTGCCGGGGGCGGGGGGGGGGGGGGCCGTTTGGTGGGGGGGGGCGGGGGTCCGGGGTTGGGCCCCCGCGCCCCACCCTACAGGACCGGCCGGTACGGGCCGTGGCCGTAGTACTTGGGCCGGTCGTCGAGCCGGACGTGCAGCCACGGCACCCCGGCCCCGGCGGTGCTCAGCCACACCGGCGTCGCCCCCACCCGCCGGACCATCTCCCCGCCGACCGCCCGCCACAAGGCATCCCGCTGAGCTTCCGGGGCCAGCCGCACGAACGCCGCCAGGTGCCCGTAGGCCGACGGGTCGGCGGCCGGGCACGGCACCACCAGGACCGCGTCCCCGCCGAGGTTGGCGAACACCGTGACCCCGTCGACCGCCCCGGCGAAGTGGTCGGCGAACGCCTCCGGGTCCGGCGTGCGGGCCAAGCCCGGGGCGTTCAGCACCACGCACTCGAACGGCCGGGTCAGGTTAGCCGCGGTGACGGCTGGGGTTTCCCACCGGAACGCGGCGAACGGCACGTCGGCCAAGAGGGCGTTGAACAGCGGCCGGAACCCGGCGTCGGTCTGCCAGCCGCGGATCACGTCCGCGACGGTCGCCGGGCGGGTGTCGAGATCGAGGGTGAACCGCAGGCCGCGGGCGTCGGGCAGCGGCTTGCTCCGGGCCGTCCACATCGGCAACACCCTCCGCCGGCCGGACACCAGCCTATCGGGCCGCGCCGGCCGCCGCAACCGGGCGGCCGGGGGGTCGGTTCTGATACCGGCTCTGGTTGAATCCCTTCTGTCCTGGGACCGCGGCCGTCCCGGCCGCTCCTCTGCCGGGCGAAGTGCGGCCGGGACGGCCGCGGTCCCAGGGAAAGAAATCAACGCGAGCCGGTACGAGTTCGGATGATTGGGGCCGAGTCCGCCATGCCCGGAGGCTGGCTCCCCACCTTCCCCGCAAGGGGGAGGTGGGGAACCGGTCCGCCTCAGCCAACACCGCCGCAGAAACGGCCGGAGCCCGCGGCCGGTCGGCCGCGGGCTCAAGAGGGTCCGGGTACGGCGTACCCGGACTGGTTACTGCCAATCGCTCCGCGCCCGGATCACCGGCCCGGGCCGGTCGGCACCGCCCCGCCCTCGGTCTGGATGATCTCCTCCTCGGCGTTGATGATGATCCGCGGCGTCACCATGATCATGATGTGGCTCGTCTCCCGCCCGATCCCGACGTTCTTGAACAGCCGGTTCAGGTACGGGATCTTCGACAGGAACGGCGGGCCGAACTCGTTCCGCCCCTCGCTCAGCTTCTTCAGCCCGCCCAGCAGCACCGTCCCGCCGTCCGGGCAGACGACCGTGGTGGCGATGGTCATGGTGGCGAACGCCGGCTGCTGGAGGAACTGGGTGAACGGGACCGGCTGGCCCTGGCTGCCGCCCTCGAACACCGGGATGATGAACGTGGTCACCGGGAACAGCGGGACCGACGCCCCGCTCTCGGCCGAGATGGTAATCGGGATGTTGATCCGGACGAACCGCCGGTCGGCCGACACCACCGCCTGGAGGGCGACGGTGATCGCCCCCGACCCCGGCCCGGGGAGCGGGGTGTTGGTCGGGACGAAGATGATCTGCCCGTTCACCCCGATCACCGACACGTTGGTGACGAAGAACTGGAGGTCGGTGATGGTGATGGTGGCCGTCTGGCCGTTGAACAGGGTCAGCTTCGGGGCCTGCATGATGTTCGTCCGCCGGTCCCCCTGGGCGGCCTCCATGAACAGGTACACCTGGATGTCGTTGAGGAACGCCAGCCCGAGCGACACCCCGCCGTTGAACCCGGGGGTGTTCGGGTACCCGCCGAACCCGGGGATGGCCCGGTTGAAGCTGGTCGCCCGGAACGGGACGTCCAGGTCCGGGGTGAACACCGGGGTCTGGGTGACCCCGGACGAGCTGCCGACCCCGGCCGGCTGGAGCCCGACCGTCGCCCCCTTCACGTTGATGTCGTTGATGAACGGCTCCGGGCGGAACTGCAGGGCGGTCAGCTGCGGCTCGAAGCTGGTGTTGTTGGTCTTCACGTTCATCGCGAAGTCCACCCCCATCCGCTCGAACCAGACCTCGGACAGGCTGATGATCCGGACCTCGACCGACACGGCCAGGTCCTGGAGCCGCCGCAGGGCGGCCAGCAGGTCCTCCACCTCCCGGATCACGTCGGCCGTCTGGTTCACCACCAGGGCGCTACCGAGGTCGAAGTACTCGACCTTCCCCGGGCCGCCGTGCGGGCCGTCCCACGAGTGCGGCCGGATCATCCCGGTGATGAGCTTGACCAGGGCCTCGCTCTTCTTCGGGTTCTCGCTCGCCAGCCCGCCGGCCGACACCGTCGGGGCGGCCGTCGGGTTCGGCTCGAGGGCCGACGCCCCCCGCCCGCCGACCCCGACCGGGGCGTTCGGGCCGAGGTTGGCCCCGGCCAGCGGGGTGCCCCCGCCGAGCCCGGCGTTCGGGCTCATCGACCCCGGGGCGTTCATCCCGGCCAGCGACACGGCCCCGGTGTTCAGCGCGTTCTGCTTGAGCATCTTCTCGAAGTTGGCGTACTCCGGGATGGCGTAGTTCGGGATCGGGGTGACCAGGTCGGCGACCGAGAAGACCTTGGTGAACAGCCGCCCCTTGGCCTTCTTCAGGGTCGTCACCCGGACCGACTCGTACTCGACCACCCACCCGAGCCCGGCCTTGTCGAGCAGGATGCTCAGGGCGTTCCGGGCCGAGTACCCGTTGAGCGACTCGGTCACCGGCTTGCCCCGGCTGACCTGCTCCTCCTCGAGCGCCCGGTCGTCCCAGGTGAGCGGCAGCCCGGCCTTCTCGGCCACCACCTTGACCGCCTCGCCGAGCGGGGTCTGGTCGAACTCGACCGCCACCCGCCGGTCCAGGTTCAGCTCGATCTTGAGCTCCTCCGGGCTCCGGGTGCGGAGGTACACCTCGTCCAGCGACCCCCGCCGGCGGGCCCGGTCCACCGCCTCCAGCCGGACCGCCACCGGGTCCTGGGTGGTGACCAGCGGGCCCTGGTTCTCGGCGTCGTACAGCCCGCCGAAGACGATGCCCTCCTTCTCGGCCTTCTGCTTCTCGACCTTCTTCACCCGGCCCTGCATCTTGGCCATGTGGGCCAGGGCCCCGACCGCCGGGTCGTCCGGGTCGAGCTGCTTGGCCATCAGGGCGACCTTCTCGGCCTCCTCGTAGTTCCCCGCCTTGACCAGGTTCTGGTACTGGGTGACGTACTTCTTCACCTCGGCCTTGCGGTTCTCCTCGGCCACCCCCCGGCCGGTGATCAGCTCCCGGGCGTCCTTCCGCTCCTTCTTCTCCCGGGCCAGGGCGTCGGTCTGCCCCTTCATCACCCGGAACACCTCCAGCCGGCTGTCCACCGGGCGGAGCAGGAGCGACGTGTTGGCCGCCCCGACGTTGGCCGCCCGGACCTTGTCGGCGTAGTCGGCCAGCATCCGGATGGCGACGTCGGTCTCGCCCCGGCCGTAGACGGCCTGGGCGTCGCCGATCACCTTCAGCCCCTCGTCCCGGAGCTTCTGGAAGGTCACGCTCCGCATCGCGTCGGCCTGGGCGGTGACGCTGTCCGGGCCGGCCGGCTTCGGGTCCGTGACGGCCGCGGTCCCGGGCTGGGTGCCGGCGGCGGCCACCACCCCGGCGGCCCCGGCCTTGTCCAGCTCGGCCTTGCACCGGGCGATCAGGTCGTCCCGGATGGCGGCCCGGTCGGCCGGGAGCATCTTCGGGTCGATCTGGGTGAGGACGGCGAAGGCGTGCTGGTGGTTGCGGTCGGCGGCGGCCGCGGCGGCGGCGTCGAGGGCCTTGCCGGCGGCCCGCTGCCGGGCCGCGAACGCCTCGGCGTCGAGCTGGGTGAGCAGCGCCTTGGCCTCGGCCTGGGCCCCCTGGTTGTGGGCCTGGAGGGCCAGCCGGCGGGCCAGCTCGAGGTCGCCCTTGCGGAACTCGACGGTGGCCTGGTTGAGCAGGTCGTGGCCGGTCAGGGCGCCGGCGACCGGGGCCGTGATCGGCTGGGCGGCCGGGATGGCAGCCGGCGGGACGGCCGGGCTGCCGGGGAGGG
>JAIEQO010000270.1 GCA_019747655.1 Gemmataceae bacterium
AAGAAGCCGGTGCTGACGGCCCTGCAGGACGCCCGGCTGAAGCCGAACCAGATCGACGAGGTCGTGATGGTCGGCGGGATGACCCGGATGCCGCGGGTCCAGCAGCTCGTCAAGGAGGTGTTCGGCAAGGAGGGGCACCGGGGGGTGAACCCGGACGAGGTGGTGGCGATCGGGGCGGCGATCCAGGGGGCCCAGCTCCTCCTCGGGGCGGCGGCCGACATCCAGCTCCTCGACGTGACCCCGCTGTCGCTCGGGCTGGAAACGCTCGGTGGCGTGATGACCGTGCTGATCCCGAAGAACACCACCATCCCGACCAAGAAAGGGGAGGTGTTCACCACCGCCGCCGACGGCCAGCCGTCGGTCGAGGTGCAGGTGTTCCAGGGCGAGCGGCCGATGGCCACCGACAACAAGCGGATCGGCCAGTTCCACCTGGACGGCATCCCGCCGGCCCCGCGGGGGACGCCGAAGATCGAGGTGACGTTCGACCTGGACGCCAACGGGGTCCTGTCCGTGTCCGCGAAGGACATGGGGACCGGCAAGCAGCAGTCGATCCGGATCGAGGGGTCGAGCGGGCTGTCGAAGGACGAGGTCGAGCGGATGAAGCGGGACGCCGAACTCCACGCCGACGACGACAAGAAGAAGCGGGAGTTCGTGGAGGCCAAGAACGAGGCCGAGAACCGCATCCACCTGATCGAGAAGACGCTGGCCGACGCCGGGGACAAGGTGACGGACGCCGACAAGGCCCCGGTGACGGCGGCCGTCCAGAAGGTCCGGGACGCGATCGGCCGGCAGGACGTGGCGGCCGTCAAGGCGGCCACGGCCGAGCTGGAGCAGGTGGCCGGGGCGATCGCCCAGCACCTGTCGGCGAAGGCCGGGCAGGGGGCCGCGGCGGACGAGCCGGCCACCCCGCCGGCCGACAAGAAGGGCGGCGACGACGTGATGGACGCCGAGTACGAGGTGAAGGGGTAGTCACAAAAACCCCTCCCCCCGGCCGCCGGTTACGTTAGAGTTGGTGAGCCCCGCGGCCGCGGGGCGGCACCTCCCCGCGCCCCGCGAGGCCCCGTCATGGCGACCGCCGACGCCCCGCAAGCCGACAAGCAGCCTGACCCCCAGGACCGGCCCGAGGACGACCGCCCGCTCGACCCGACCGAGGAGTTCCCCCGGCCGCCGGACGAGGACTTCTGGGAGAAGTACAGCGGCCGGCTGGAGATGCCGCTGTCCGGGACGGCGTCGGTCCTGTTCCACGTCCTGGTGGTCGTGATGTTCCTGTTCGGCCTGCCGTTCCTGATGGGGCTGGGCAAGGACCGGTCGGCCGTCCCGATCCGGCTGATGGAGGTCGGCGGTATGGACGACGACGGGGAGGGGAAAGCCGGCTCCGGCGGGCTTGAGATGGCCGACCAGGGGGCCAACAACCCGTTCGACGTGGCCGTAACCCCGAGCATCACCGACCCGAATCTGCCGCAGCCGAAAGAGGACACCCAGAAGGTCCCGCTCGAAGACCCGAACGGCACCCGGACCGCGGACGAGCAGATCAAGGCGGCGCTCGCCAGCAAACAGAAGGACCCGACCAAGAAGCCCGGGTCCAAGGTCGGGTCGGGCTCGGGGGACGGGAGCGGGTACAGCGGCCAGTCGGGGCCGGGGGGGGGCGGGTACGGCAACGACGGGACCTGGAAGCGGGGCATGCGGTGGACGATCCGGTTCGACTACGAGGACGCCCGGGAGTACTGCAAGCAACTCGCCTCGGCCGGGGCCGCCGTCCTGGTCCAGGACGCCCCGCGGAGCAAGACCGGGACTTTGTACGCGGACATGAGCAACCCGAAAGTCGGCCGCCCGGGGAGCGAGAACGAACCCCCCCTGGCCGGCCGGCTGGCGTTCTACGACCAGAACACGCGGAAGATCCGGACCTTCCTGGAGTACATCGGCGCCAACGCCGACGCCCAGTCCTACGGGGTGTACTTCTCGAAGGAGTTCGAGGACGAGCTGGGGCGGAAGGAGCAGGCGTACCGGAACCGCCGGCCGGAGGACATCGACCGGACGGTCTTCCGGTTCGTCAACCGCGGCGGCAAGTACGAGGCGGTCGTCGTCGAGCAGACGCCGAAGCGGTAGCCCGGGCCCGCCGGCGGCCGACTCCCCGTAGGGCCGGCCTCGCGGCCGGCCCTACTTCTTCGTCTTCGCCTTGCTGATGATGTTGTGGACGCCGTTGCCCTTGGCGGCGTCGAGGATGGCCGTCAGCACGCCCCACGGGACGGCCCCGTCGGCGTCCAGGAGCATCTCTTTGCGGCCGGTCCGGTCGATGAAGAGCTTCATCTTCGCCTCCAACTGGTGGACCGGGACCACCTCGTCCTCCACCTTCACCACCGGCGTGTCGCCGTCCATCGTCGCCTTGACCCGGAAGATGCGGTCCTTGATGTCCTCGAACTGGACCTTCGGGACGGGGGCGGCCGCGTCCTCCGGGTTGTCCTGGGGGACGGCGATGGCCCGCTCCAGGGAGGCGTAGGAGATGGTGAGGATGAAGAAGATCAGCAATACCAGGCAGACGTCGATCAGCGGGTTCATGTCCAGGTGGGTGTCGTCGTGGGCCTCCGGCATCGGGGCGGCCAGCTCCTCGGTCACGTCGTGAAAGTCCGGGTGGGCGTCGAGCGGCACCCAGTCGGCGTCGGCCGGCCCCTTGACCTCGTCGGTCGGCACCCAGATGCCGTCCCGCAAGCCGTTCTCGACGGCCTCGGCCGTCGGCAGGGTGTACGCGGTCGGCGAGCCTTCCCGCCGGACTTGCCAGGTGGACATGACGGACCCCAGGAAAGACATTCACCACAGAGTCAAGGAGGGCACCGAGCGGACAGAATGCAGGGGTCGAGAACACTTTCTCTGTCTTCTTCCGCTCCGTGCCCTCTGTGGCTCTGTGGTTAACTCCTCAAGGTGACTCGCCCTTCGGGGCCTCGTTGACGGTCGCCACGAAGGCGTTCACCTTCCCCTTCTCCTGCCGCTTCCGCAGCTCCAGAGTCAGTTCCATGACCCGCTCGTTCGGGAGGTCCTTGGCGCACGAGACGCGGACCTCGGGCGGCCGCGTCCGGTCGGCCAGGACGGCGTCGAGTGCCTTGATCGCCTCCTCCGGGTTCTGCAGCCGGCTGTACTCCGGCTTGGCCGGGCTGGTCCCCTCCCGGACGGTGTAGTAGACCTCGTCGGGGCCGCCCCGCTCGATGGTCATGACGACGGCGTCGCTGACATCCGAGAGGATGCCCGCGTACTTCATGTCCGGCACGTCCACCGGGGAGAGGGCCCCGGTCGCCGAGACGATGATGAAGAAGACGAGGAGGACCATGCTGATGTCGATCAGCGGGATCATGTCGACCTCGTCGTCCTCGGCCTCCCCGCCGCCGGCCCGGAACCCCGGGTCGGGGTCGGCCGGCTCGGGGAGTTCGAGCGAGGTCGTCGGGGCCTCCGCCACGGCCGTCGTGGTCCCGCCGGCGGCCGCCACACCCACGGCCGCCCCGGTGGCGGTCGTCACGGCGACGGCCTTGTCCGGGCGGGGGAGGTAGTCGGCCAGGAGTTCCCACTCGCCGACCTTCTTCCACGGGTCGGCGGCCCCGGCCGGGCGGAGCATGTCGGCCGCCCCGAGCCGGCCCTGCTGGGTCCAGTCGGCCACCACCCCGTAGGGGACCTGCTTGTACACGGTGTTGGCGGCGACGAACCAGACATCGAACGCCTTCGGCGGGCGGGCGGCCACGAGGAAGCTCCGTTTTGCGGCACAGGCAGGAATGCCTGTGCCACCAGGAAGGGTGGACCGGTGGCACAGGCATTCCTGCCTGTGCGGCGGGCTACCCCCGCCGCGACTCCCGCCGGCCGGCCGCCGCCCGCCGCGGCTCGTCCTCCTCGTCGGCGTAGTCGTCTTCGTCGTCCCGGCGGTCGCCCTTGGCCGGCTTCGGCGGCTTGGGCGGGTCGAGCAGGGACGGGTCCTTCTTGTAGTTGGTGACCAGGGTGACGAGCTTGCCGCTGGCCGCCTTCATCTTGTTCTCGAACTTCCCGATCCACTCCTTGAACAGGACGTGGCTGAACACCAGCGGGATGGCGGTGAACAG
>JAIEQO010000540.1 GCA_019747655.1 Gemmataceae bacterium
GAAGCTGACGTACCTCCACAGCGGCCGGGACGAGCGGCTGACGGACGTGGCCGGCCGGGTCGTCGAGGCGGCGGTCGGGTAGCAAAACCGAGGGCAACCGATGGACCTGCCGCCGATCGTCCGGAACATGATCGTCTGCACCGACTGGCGGCCGAACCCGGCCAACGGGCTGCTCATCGACGTCACCGGCCTCTTGTACAACCTCCGCCCGCCGGCCTACCCGCACCACCACCCGGAGCTGTGCGTGCTGCTCGCCCTGGCCGGCGGCCGCGGCGCGGGGGAAGGGTGGATCGTTTGCGAGAATGACGACACCGGCCGGGAGGCGTTCGCCACCCCCCGCCGCCGGATCACGTTCGGGGCCGATCCGCTGGCGGTGGTCGGGGTCCCGTTCCGCATCCAGCAGTGCTCGTTCCCGTCTCAGGGGCTGTACTCCGTCCAGTTCTGGTACAATGACCGGCCGCTGGACCGCCGGCTTCTGAACCTGAGGTGACGCGATGGCCGAGCCGAGCGGCGTGCCGGAGCCGATGCACCTGCTCCCCGAGTGGGTCGGGGAGGCCATCGTCCCGCCGGGCGTCGAGCGGCAGCCCGCCCGGCCCGGCGATGTCGTGGTCAACGAGGGGTTCGTCCTCCTGGACGAGGTGGTGACCGACCTTTCCGGCCAGCCCCCGGCCCCACCCCCCGGCCCCCCGCCGCCCCCGCCGGCGGCGGTCGTCGACGGGATCGCGGCCCTGATCGGGGAGCTGCCCGACCCGGCCCAGACCATCCTCCGGATGCGGCTGGCCGGGCGGGACCCGGCCGAGATCGCCGGCCACCTCGGGCTGACCGTCGGCCAGGTCCGGGAGCGGCTGCACGGCGGGATGAACAACCTCCGCGACCTGTTCTACCTGTACCAGCGGCGGCTGCTCGCCGGCTGACCGCCTCGGAGGCCGGCGGATGAAGTCAGCCCGGTGGCTGGTGCTCTTCGGGGCGGTGGCGGTCGCGTCGGCCCTACCGGCCGCGGAGCCGGACCGGGCCGCGCCGGCCGTGCGGGTGACGAAGAACGTCACCTACGCGACCGCCGGCGGGGAGGACCTGAAGCTCGACCTGGCCGTCCCGGCCGGCCAGGGGCCGCACCCGGCCGTCGTCCTGTTCCACGGCGGGGCCTGGCGGTACGGGTCCCGGGCCGACCTGTCCCGCCGGCTCCCCGGCGACGACGGCAAGCCGGCCCCGAGCGTGATCGAGGCGGTCGCCGCCCGCGGGTACGTCGTCGCCTCGGTCGGCTACCGGCTGGCCCCCAAGCACAAGTTCCCGGCCCAGCTCGACGACGCCCGGGCGGCCGTCCGGTTCCTCCGGGAGAACGCCGCCCAGTACCGGCTCGACCCGGACCGGGTCGGGGCCGGCGGGTTCTCGGCCGGGGCCCACCTCGCCCTCCTGCTCGGGCTGACCGACCCGCCGGCCGGCGAGCCCCGGGTCCGGGCGGTGGTCAGCTTCTTCGGCCCGACCGACCTGTCCCGGTACGCCGCCACCCCCGGGATCGAGGCCGCGTACATGGTCCCGTGGCTCGGCCCGGCGGTCCGGACCGACCCGGCCGTCTACCGCCGGGCGTCGCCGATCGCCCACGCCTCGGCCGACGACCCGCCGGTGCTCCTGGTCCACGGGACGGCCGACCTGATCGTCCCGATCCTGCACTCGGAGATGCTGCTCGACAAGCTCCGGGCGGCCGGGGTGACGGCCGAGTTGCTGACCGTCAAGGGCGAGGGGCACGGGTGGTTCGGGCCGGTCGCCGCCGACACGACCGCGGCCGCCGTCAGGTTCCTGGACGGGCACCTGAAGGGGGAGAAGTGACCACGCAGGCGGATCGGGGCGCTAGTCTCCTGGGACCGCGGCCGTCCCGGCCGCTCTTCGAGGGGATGAAGAGCGGCCGGGACGGCCGCGGTCCCAGGGGACCCGCTCGGTCACCCACGCCCCCCGCTCGCCTGATTCCGCTGTTCGTCCTCCTGGCCCTCGTGGTGCCGGTCTTCGCCCACGGCTGCCACGGCGGCGACCACGACGACGAGCCCGCCTTCGTCCCGCCGGTCCGACACCAGCAGCCCCGGTGACGCCATGACCCGTGCCGCCGTCGCCGTCCCGGTCCTGACACTCGGAATCGGGGTCGCGGCGTGGGCCTGCGCCCCCGCCCCCCGGCCCGGCGAGCGGGTCGGGATCGCCGAGGAGACGGCCCTGATCGTCTGGGACCCGGCCACCAAGACCGAGCACTTCATCCGCAAGGGCACGTTCACGACGACGGCCAAGGACTTCGGATTCCTGGTCCCGACGCCCTCCAAGCCGGACCTCGGAGAGGCCGACCCGGCCGTCTTCGACCGGCTGGCCGCCGTCACCGCCCCGAAGGTGGAATATCGGCGGGTCAAGCGGGTCCGGGTGCCGATCGGCCACCAGAACGTCGCCAACCGGGCCGTCGGGGCGGCCCCCCCGGCGCCGAAGGCCGGGGCGGTCGAGGTGCTGGAGCAGGCGAAGGTGGGCGGGTACGACGCGACGGTGATCGCCTTCCGCCGGGGCGAGGGCGAGACCGCGGCCGCCGGGGCGGACACCCTGGCCGGGTGGCTGAAGGACCGGGGGTACGCCTTCGGCCCGGCCCTCTCCGACTGGCTGGCCTGGTACGTCGAGCACGGCTGGGTGATGACCGCGTTCAAGGTCGGCGGATCGGCCGCCGGCGGGGCCGACAACCCGCCGGTCCGGATGTCGTTCAAAACGGACAAGCCGTTCTACCCGTACCGCGAGCCGGCCGACCAGCGGGCCGAGCGGCCCGACGACCCGGTGCCGCCGGAACGGCGGCCCGGCCGGCTGTTGCGTGCCTTCTTCGTCTCCCCGGACGGTGTGGCCACCGGCACCCTGGGCGAGACCGGTGCCTGGCCGGCGGCCCGGGTCTGGGCCGACAAGCTCGCCCCGGGTCAGGTGCCGGACCTCGGCCCGGCCGCCAAGCCGCCGGCCGGCGACCTCACCCTGACCGAGTTCGAGGACCGGTCGAGCCCCCGCCCGGGGACGGACGAGGTGTACTTCGTGAAGCACCACGACCAGACGCCGGTGCATCGCCCGCCGGTCGTCCACGAGATCGTGGAGTGGGTGGACGGGCCGGACCCGGAGGGGTCCCCTGCCTTCGACATCCTCCCGCCGTGGTGGGTAGCGGCCGGGCTAGCGGCGGCCGTCGCGTTGCTTGCCTACTTGGTCTGGTTCAACCTGGTCCGGGGGGTCCGGCGGCGGTGACAGGCGGGCGAAAATTCTTCCCGACAACCCCCTTGCTTACGGGGCACGGTCCGCCAACAATACCCTTGTCACCCGCGACCCGCCCGACGCACCGGCCCCCGCGGCCGGTGTTCTCGCATTCGGGTCGCGGCTGGCGGCGATTCCCCGGAGTCGGCCCCGCCCCTGCGGCGCGGCCGGACTCCCGCTCTGACACGTCCCGCCGGGCTCACCCCCGGCCCGACCCGTCGGGAGCGGACGGTGGTTCGTCCCGCGGCCGGTCCGGCCGTGGGTCGGCCCCTCCGGTCCGCCGCCGCGGTCGGCGCTTCCCCCGTGACGTGAGCCGGCCGGCACGTGATTCTGGCGAGCGGGGGGCGTGAGCCCCCCGGTTCCGTGCCACCGGGGGGCTCACGCCCCCCGCTCGCCCGGACACCACCCGGGAGGCGGCGAGATGGCGACGAAGAAGGACATCGGCAAAGACCTGCTCAAGCTGGTCGACCTGATGCACGAGGAGAAGAAGATTCCTCGTGAAACCATCTTCAAGGGGATCGAGGACGCCATCAAGCTGGCCGCCGAGCGGCACTTCGGGGTCGAGGAGGGGGCGTTCGTCCAGATCGACCAGTCGACCGGCCACATCGTCGCCCGCTACCAGGACCAGGACCTCGACCCGGAGACGCTCGGCCGGATCGCCGCGCAGTCCGCGAAGCAGATGATGATCCAGAAGATCCGGGAGGCCGAGAGCGACACCGTCTACAACGAGTACAGCGGCAAGAAGGGCGAACTGCTGGTGGGCACCGTCACCCGGGTGGACGCCGGGACGGCCATCCTGACCCTCGGCAAGAGCGAGGCCATCCTCCCCCGGAGCGAGCAAATCCCGGGCGAGAG
>JAIEQO010000133.1 GCA_019747655.1 Gemmataceae bacterium
CGGCGACCGCCCGGGACACCCGCGACGCCCTGCACGCCCTGCGGATCGACCTCACCGTCCCCGGCGACCCCGAGGCCCGGACCCGGGGGATCGCCGACGCGACCGCCCGGCTCGACCGGGTCGGGTTCGCGGGGAACTCCGACTGGGTCGGCAAGTCGAAGCTCGACCGGCTCCCGCCGGCCCTGCGGGCCGAGGCGGTGGCCGATGTCGGGGAGGTGGCGGCCCTGCTCGCCCGGGCCCGGTGGGAGGGGGCGAAGGACCTCGACCCGGCCGCCCGGGCGGCCCTGGCCGGTGAACTCTCGACCCTCGCCGGGCGGGCCGCCGGCTGCTTCGCGGACGGGTCGGTCCCGACGGCCCTAGCCGCCCTGCGGGGCGAGCTGGCTGCGGCCGCCGGCCGCGAACCCCCGGCACCGCCGGCCGGGGCACCGGACACCTCGGCCCGGGGCCTGTTCCTGGACGGGGCCGCGGCGATGAACCGGCGAGACACCAAGACGGCGGTGCCGCTCTTCGAGCGGGCCACCGCGGCCGACCCGGGGCACGCGGCCGCCCAGTTCTGCCTGGCCGTCTGCCGGCACAGACTCGGCCAGCTCGACCGGGCCCTGGAGCGGTACGAGGTGGCCGCCGCCCTGCTCCCGGGCGACCCCCGGCCGTTCTTCCGCCGGGGCACCATCTACGGGGTCCAGGGCCGGTTCGCGGATGCCGAGGCCGAGTTCACCAAGGTCCTCGACCGCGACCCCGGCCTTGTCGACGCCTACCGGAACCGGGCCGTCGCCCGGGCCGACCAGAAGAAGTACCCGGAGGCCCACCAGGACCTGTCCGACGCCCTCGACCGCGGGGCCCCGCGGCTCCAGGTGCTGCTGACCCGGTCTGCGGTCCGGGAGGCGATGGGAGACCGGACCGGGGCGGCCGCGGACCGGCGGGCGGTCGAGGAGGCCGGGCCGGCGACCGAGCTGGACTACCTGGCCCGGGGACACGCCCGGCTGGCGGCCGACCCGAACGGGGCCCTGGCCGACTTCCGGGCGGCCGAGCGGCTCAACCCGCGGTCGATCGCCGGACTCCACAACCAGATCACCGTCCTGAGCGAGCACCTCGGCGACGACGCCGGGGCGTTGGAGGTCGCCACCCGGGCGCTGGAACTCGACCCGGAGTCGGGCATGCTCCGGGCGTTGAAGGCCCTGCTGCTCGCCCGGCTCGGCCTACGGACCGACGCCCACCGGGAGGCCGACCGGGCCCGTATCCTGCCGAACGATTCCAACGCCCTGTACCAGCTCGCCCGGGTGTACGCGATCACAGCCGCCACCCACCCGACCGACGCCGCCACGGCCGCCGACTACCTCCGCCGGGCCGTCCGCGGGGGGTTCCGGGACGTCGGCCGGCTGACCTCCGACCGGGCGTTCGGGTCGATCCGGGACGACGGGATGGCGGAAGTGGTGCGGACGCTGAAGATGCTGACGCAGTAGGTCCGTCAACGACCGCGGCCCCGGACTCCGCCGGGGCCGCGTGGGTCGTCGTGTCGGGCGGCTGCCCGCCGTGTCCCTGAGCCGGCGGTCGACCGCCCGATGACCCGGTTACGACATCAGCCGACCACCGGCGGCGGGGTGTACGGCCCGGGGGTCTGGGACGAGCCCGGGCTCGGGGTGCCGGTGTCGGCCGGCGGCGGGGAGCCGTCGCCGACGTCCGGCGGGGGGGTGTACGGACCCGGGATCGGGGTCCCGCTCGGGTTCTCGCGGGTTTCGAGCCAGGTCAGGTTCAGGCGCGTGCGGTTCATGGCGTCCTCCGTTGAGGGGGTAGAGGAAACTGCCGGGACGGAATATCAGGGACTGCGTTAGTCTGCCAATAGGGGGTAAAGGCGCCAAGGAAAATAAAAGCCGTCGCAACACAATTCGATCAGGTCTTGAATTGCCCCACCTCAGTTTTCGGGCGGCAGTATACTTTTGCCTGCGCGGTTCAGGCCCGGGCTGACCATTCGTTCTTCCCATTCCGACCGCCCCCGAACGCGCACGACGGTGCCCAGTCGTAGCCGACGCGGATGCCGGGCGTTCAGCCCGGACGGCGGCGAGCCTTTGCCCTTGCCCCATCTCCGTCCGGCGGGGTACATCACACGGCCCCGCCGCGCGAGGCCCTCTTGTACCGTCTGTCCCTACTCGCCCTGATCGTCGCAACCGGATGTGACGCCGAGCCCGATTGGCTCGGCCCCACGGCCGATGACCAGCCGCCGGCCCCGGCCGCGACCCGTCACGACCCGGCCAGCACCGGCACGATCGCCGGCCGGGTGACGTGGCCCGGGCCACTCCCGACCGCCCCCGACTTCTTGTTCGGGCAGCCGCGGGAGGACGGGACGTTCGAGAACCGGATGATGACGAACCCGAACCGGCCGGCCGTCGACCCGGCCTCCCGGGCCGTCGCCGGGGCGGTCGTTTTCCTCCGCGGCGTCGACCCGGCGGCGGCCCGGCCGTGGGACCTCCCGGCGGTGCGGGTCGAGTGGCGGGACCGGCAGGTCGTTGTCCTTCAGGGGTCAGACGAACCCCGCCCGACGGGGTTCGTCCGGCGGGGGGAGGCCGTCACGCTCCAGTCGGTCGAGCCGGTCTACCACGTCCTCCGCGGCCGCGGCGCCGACTTCTTCAGCGTGACCCTCCCCGAACCCGGCCGACTGCTGACCCGGACCTTCGACCGGCCCGGCCGGGTCGAGCTGTCGAGCGGGGCCGGGTTCTACTGGGCTCGGGCCAACCTGTTCGTGTGCGACCACCCGTACTTCGCCCTCACCGACCGCGACGGGCGGTTCCGGTTCGACCGGGTGCCCCCCGGCCCGGTCGAGGTGGTGGCGTGGCTCCCCGGCTGGCTCCCCGCCCAGCAGGACCGCGACCCGGAGTCCGGCCTCGTCAGCCGGCTGACCTACGGGGAACCGATCGAGAAGAGCCATCCCGTAACGGTCGAGCCGGGCCCGACCTCGG
Organism: Gemmataceae bacterium; assembly: GCA_019747655.1. Taxonomy (GTDB): domain Bacteria; phylum Planctomycetota; class Planctomycetia; order Gemmatales; family Gemmataceae; genus Urbifossiella. The sequence continues at coordinate 2,952 of JAIEQO010000133.1, forward strand.
CCGCCGACCTGACCGTGCCCTGACCCTTCCCCATTTCTTCTTGCCCCTTGCTTTCGCCCCCGGGCCGGGTCACAATGACCCGCGGCTCACGGGTGCCGACCGCATGATCCTGTACCCCGCCATCGACCTGCTCGGCGGCCGCTGCGTCCGGCTCCGGCAGGGCGACTACTCGCGGGAGACCGTCTTCTCCGACGACCCGCCGGCCGTCGCCCGGCAGTGGGTGGCACAAGGAGCCGACCGGCTCCACGTCGTCGACCTGGACGGGGCGAAGGCCGGGAAGCCGGTGAACGTCCCCGTCATCCGCCGTATTGTCGAAGTCGCGGGCGTGCCGGTCCAGCTCGGCGGTGGCCTGCGGACCGATGACGACCTCGCGGCCGCGTTCGACTGGGGCGTCCGCTGGGCCGTCCTCGGCACCAAAGCCCTGCAAGACCCCGGCTGGATCCGCACCCTCGCCAATCGCTACCCGGGCCGGATCGTCCTCGGACTCGATGCGAAGGACGGATTCGTCGCCACCGCCGGCTGGCTCGACGTGTCCCGCGTCAGGGCGAACGACCTGGCGAAACAAGTCGCCGACGCCCCGCTGGCGGCCGTCGTCTACACCGACATCGCCACCGACGGGATGATGGCCGGGCCGAACTTCGACGCCCTCGCCGAACTCCGCTCGGCCATCGACCTGCCGGTCATCGCCTCCGGCGGGGTCAGCACCCTCGACCACCTGAAGCGGCTGGCCGACGCCGGCACCCCCGGGTGCATCGTCGGCCGGGCCCTGTACGAAGGAGCGTTCGCCCTGTCCGATGCCCTTAACTTGACCCGCGGCGACGAAAGTGTGAGTGGCTAGTGCGAGTGTGAGTTGAAGACCCGGCCAAATCGGTCCACCGGTCCTCACCTCGCACTAGCCACTCACACTCACACTTCCTCTCTCCTGGAGGCCGAAATGGCCGTCAAGCACCTGGTCGAGAACGTCCGCGACATTGCACTCGTCGGGCACCGGGCCGCGGGCAAGACCAGCCTGGCCGATGCCCTGCTCTTCGACGCCCACGCGGTCGACCGGCTCGGGAGCGTCGACGACGGCACCTCGGTGGCCGACGCCGACGACGAGGAGCACAAGCACCACTTCTCGATCGACACCCACGTCCTCCACGCCGACCACG
>JAIEQO010000359.1 GCA_019747655.1 Gemmataceae bacterium
CGGACCGGCTACACCCCCAGCAGGTCGGCGATGCCCTTCAACACCTCATGGTCGCTGTCCGGCCGGGTCGGGCTCCGCGGGTGCGTGGCGTCACAGCCGACCCAGCCGCGGAGCTTGAGGAACATTGCCGCCGAGTGCTTGTACGCCGGGACCGGGTCGCGGAAGGCGAAGAACCCGAGGTACTGGAGCCGGTCGTTCAGCTCGTAGAACCGCGGGTCGCCGGCCGCCCAGTAGCGGTCTCGGAGGGCGAACAGGTCCGGGGCGAAGGTGCTCAGGCCGAGCAGGTAGTCGCTGCCGTACATGACCAGGTCGATGGCCAGGTCGTTGCCGGTGAACACCTTGAAGTCGGGCCGCAGCCGGTCCCGCAGCCGCAACCGCTGCCACTCCTGTTCGCGGCTCAAGGACGAGTGCTTGGCCCCGAGGCACGACCGGACTTCCAGGAGCCCGCGGTAAACATCGAGCGGGTAAATCCGCCCGAACGGGGCGAACATCGTCCCCAACTCGAACCCGATGAACGACCCGCCGGTTCGGCCGAGGTCGTCATAGGCGGCGACCACCTCGGCGTCCGGCAGCCCGGTTAAGCCGAAGCTCTGCACGACCACCGGCGTCCCGCCCCGCTCGGCCACGGCCGCCATCGCCCGCAGGTAGGCGTCTCGACCGAACTTCGCCCCGGGCTCGTCCTTGACGAACGCCCCGGCCGCGAACGGCTTCCCGCCCATCACCGACCGCGTCAGGTCGAGCACCCTCTCCTTGTCCGCCGGGTCGAGCAGGTTGCCGTACCCGGTGTCCATGTTCACGGCCGGGATCAGCCCGGCCTCGGCCGTCCGCCGGACGTGGGCCGCGAAGCCGTCCCAGTCGATGTCGCCGGCCGCCGTGAACGGCAACAGGATCGCCGAGTAGCCGGTGATCGGCCGCCGCGGGCGGAGCATCGTGATCGGGTCGATCGTCATCCGCGCCCCCACAGGCAAGAATGCCTGTGCCACCGGACCCGGCGGCCTGCGCCCAACTATACTGACGGCCGGCCCGGCCTCCCACCCGGAGCGACCCATGACCCGCCTCGCCGTCGCCCTGCTCGTGGTCGCATCAGGGGGCTTACGCCCCCCGCTCGCCAACGCCCAAGACTCGACCAACGTGCCGCCGTTCCGGTACGTCTACGGCACCGCGTACCACGTCCTGCCCGAGACCCACACCGACGAGTCGGGCTATTTCTCCCTGTGCGAAGGACATAACGGCAAGGTCTACGTCGGCACCGCCGCCTACGGCCGGAATGCGTACCTCGTCGAGTTCGACCCGAAGACCGGCAAGCAGCGGGTCGTCCTGGACGTGAACAAGACGTGTGGGCTGAACCCGGCCGCCCCGACCTACGCGGCCCAGTCGAAGATTCACACCCGGAACTTCGTCGGGCCGTCGGGGGTGATTTACGTCGGCAGCAAGCAGGGCTACCGCCGCGGCGACGACGACAAGGCCGACTACCCCGGCGGCTACCTGATGACCTACGACCCGAAGTCGGACAAAGCCGCCTGCCTCGGGATGCCGCTGAAGGGCGAGGGCATCAACGACGTCACGGCCGACGAGGCCCGCGGGCTGGTCTACGTCGTCACCTGCGAGGAGCACCACTGGGTCGTGTACGACACGAAGGCCAAGACCTTCCGCGAGCCCGACCCGACGTTGCGGCTGACGCCCTACGCCCAGACGCTCGTGGACGCCAAAGGCCGGGGCGTCGTCCTCACCCGCGACTTCAAGCTGGCCCGGTTCGACCCGGCCACCGGCAAGGTGGAGCTGGCCGAGCTGGTCTCCGATGGCAAGCCGGTCGGCTCGGCGGACGATCAACTCGGACCGGCCTGCTGGGCCCTCACCGGCGACGCGAAGGCCGCGTACCTGATCCGCATGTCCGACTCCCGGCTCTACCGGCTCGACCTCACGGCCGACGGCCCGAAGGTCCCGGTCGCTGATCTCGGGCCGCTCCTGGCCGGCAAGGGGTTCGACTCCCGCGGGTCGCTGATCGTCGGCCACGACGGGAAGGTCTACGCCCTCTACCGGACCGACAACGACACCAAGTTCGGCGACGGCTTCCTCCACCACCTCGTCAGCTACGACCCGGCGGCCAAGAAGCCCCGGGACCACGGCGTCCTGGCGGTCCGCAACCCGGACTTCTTCCCCTTCGGCCCGCAGAAGGACGGCAAGCCGAAGCCGTGGAGCCACGGCTACCACCGGCTACCCGACAAGACGCTCACCCCGCTGCACCACCACATGGCCCTGGTGATGGCGAAGGACGGGACGCTCTACGCCACCGTCATCGCCCCGTTCACGCTGCTCAAAATCGATCCGAAGGACTACCGCTGACCCGGCCTGGCTTTCGGGAGGGCGAGGCTCCCGCCGAGCCAGGGATGCCAACCACGGTCGCCGGCTCGGCGGGAGCCTCGCCCTCCCATTCATGGCACGCCGGTTGCGTCGTGTCCCCCCGCCGACCCGCACACCGGCGGGTTGTTCGTGAGGGGATACGATGAGCGCCAAGAAGCACCCCGGGGGGCCACACCCGGTCCCACCGGGCAACCGTCCGCAGGGGCCGGGCTCGGATGTCGACCCGGCCGGGAACCAGGACGCCGGCGGCGGCGAGCCGTTCAGCGAGAAGGACCCGAAGGGCCGACTCGGCGGGTACGGGACCGCCGGCGAGCACCCGATCCAGCAGCCCGGGATGCTCAACGACGGCGACCGGCACAGCAAGTAGGGTCGCGTTGGTGAGCGGCGCGGCGTGAGCCCGCCGGTGGGCGTTGTCCTACCGGCGGGCTCACGCCGCGCCGCTCACCTGTTACTTGAACAGCTCCGCCGGGGTCACGCCCTTCTTGTGCCCGCCGAACTTGAACGGGGTCGGCTCGAAGGTGCCCACGACCGCCACGTCCGTCTTGTCGGGGATCCTGTCGGCCATCCCGAGCGCGTAGAGGCAGCCGTTGACCACGAGTCTGCGGGTGCCCTCGTGTGCGAAGTCCTGTGACGCCCCCATCGTGGTGGTGAACACCCGCCCGAGCGCCCCCGCCTCGCTCGGGTAGGCCCGGGTCCAGGCCACCGGCATCATCGGGTCATTCTTCTTCCCCGCCACCGCCTTCGAGGTCGGCTCCAGCGTCTCCGTCACCTGCCCGAGCACCACCGGCGTGCAGTCCTTCGGCAGGTTCACCGTGTACACGTCCGTCGTCCCGAAGATGCTACCCGTTTCGATCCCTTTGAGGATCGGGTTCTTCTCCTGGCCCGGAGCGACGATACCCCGGGTGCCTTCCTTGCCGTGGTGGCCGTGGTGGGCCACCCACGTCTCCCCGAGTACCTGCCGCCCGAACCCGCCCTCGTACCCCGGCTCCTTGCTCGTCCAGGTCCACTTCGCGTAGGTCTTGCTCGACTTCAGGTCGAACGGGTGGGTGGCCGTCCGCAGCCCGACGACCGGCTTGCCGGCCTCGACGTAGTCGACGAAGTGCTTCATCTGGTCGTCCGGCAGGTCGAGCATCCGGGTGAACAGGACCAAGAGGTCGGCCGACTTCAGGGCCTCCAGCCCGGGGATGTTCGGCACGTCCGGGTTGATGTGGCCGTTCTTGTCCACGGTGAACAAGACGGTGCATTTGAACCCGTGGTGCTTGTTCAGAATCTTCGCCAGTTGCGGGATCGTCTCCTCGGACCGGTACTCTTGGTCGCCGCTGACCAGGACGATGTGTTTCCCCTTGCCGATCCCCTCGCCGCCGGGGAGGACGATCGGCTCGGCCGCCGACGCGACCGACGCACCGGCCAGGACGAGCGCGAACCCGAGGAGTGGTTTCATGGCGGGGAGGGGGTTGAGGTCGGGGACGAAGCACCGCCAGTCTACGCCCGCGGCGGCTTCCCGGCCGGCGGGGCGTCGCTAATTCAAACCGGAGCCGTCCGCCCCGCGCCCGAGGCCGCCATGACCACCCGCCCGGACCTCGTCGTCGGCGTCGACGGCGGGGCCACCCACACCCTCGCCCTGTTGGCCGACGCCGCCACCGGGCGGGTCGTCGGCCGGGGCGAGGCCGGGCCGTCGAACATCCAGGCGGTCGGGGAGGACGCGGCCCTGCGGGAACTCGGGCTGGCGATCGACCGGGCGT
>JAIEQO010000658.1 GCA_019747655.1 Gemmataceae bacterium
TCCTCGTCGGCGGCGTCGAGGTCGCCGAAGACGAACTTCATCGCCTTGTGGAGCCCGCCCGGGGCCTCGACCCGCCAGACCTCCCCGAACCCGCCCCGGCCGAGCCGGTCGAGCAGGCGGTAGCCCGGCAGCGGCTCTTCCTGGCTGACCAGACGGACCGGCATGGGGACGCCACGGGACGGAATGGGGCAAGCTAGGTATCCCTAGTTCAGACCCGGGCAGAGTGCAAACACCGGCCGGCCCCCGGGTGAGGCGGGGGCGGAATCGTGTGGCGGGCCCGCTCCCGTAGGGTGCCGTCGAGTGGTCCGTCTTCGGACCGCGAGACGCACCACGCGATGCCGGTGCGTCTCGCGGACCGCAAAGCCGGTCCGCTCGACGGCACCCTACGACAGGTCGCCCGTGACCCCGCCCGCCAAGCCCGTCGCTCTGTCGGTCAAACAGCCGTGGGCGGCCCTGCTCGTGGCCGGCCTCAAAACCGTTGAGGTCCGGACGTGGCCGACCCGCCGGCGGGGGCCGGTCCTGATCCACGCCGGGCGGCTGGCCGACGACCGGCCCGAGGCCTGGGCCCTGGTCACCGACCCGGACGTGTTCGAGTTGGCCCGGCTCCGGGGCGGGATCGTCGGGGCGGCCGAACTCACCGACTGTCGCACCTACGGCTCGGCCGACGCCTTCGCCGCCGACGGCCCGTCCCACCTCAACCTGGCCGCGTGGTTCGCCCCGCCCCGGCTGTACGGGTTCGTCTTCCGGGCGGCCCGGTCGGTGCCGTTCGCCCCGGTCCTGGGCCGGACGTTGTTCTTCCCGGTGTGACACAGACCCCTCCCCCGGCCCCCTCCCCCACAGGGAGAGGGGGAGACAGACAGGAGCCGATTGGTTCTGTTCCCCCCTCTCCTTGTGGGGGAGGGGGGTTAGGGGGGGGGTCTCCCCCTTAATCCCAGTCGGGGGTGACACGGCGGGCGGTTTCGGGGAAGATGGGGGACCGCCGGGGGGACGGCGGGGAGTTCACCGGGGGAAGGACCCTCTCCGCCATGAGCCAGCCGCAAGGAACGAAGCTGTTGGTCAGCGTCCGGTCGGCCGACGAGGCCGACGCCGCCCTCGCCGGCGGGGCCGACCTGATCGACGTGAAGGAGCCGAACCGGGGCCCGCTCGGGGTGGCCGAGCCCGAGGTGGTCGGGGCGGTGATCGACCGCGTCGCCGGCCGGGTGCCGGTCAGCGCGGCCCTCGGCGAGTGGTCGCCGAACGCCCTGACCGAGGCCCACTGGCACCTGGAGCTGAAGCTCGACTACGTCAAGTGGGGGTTAGCGAACTACGCCCCGACCCCCGGCTGGGGCGAGGACCTGCTGGACACCCGGCGGAGCCTGCCGGTCGGGATGGAGATGGTGGCCGTCGCCTACGCCGACTGGGAGCGGGCCAAGTCGGTCCCGCCGGCCGAGGTGGTGAAGTTCGCCAAGCGGTATCGGTTCCGGGCGGTCCTGCTGGACACCTGGGGGAAGGACGCGAAGTCGCTGCTCGACTTCCTCAAGCCGGCCGACGTGTGCGAGATCGTCTCCAGCCTGAAGCGGGTGGGGGTGATCGCGGCCGTCGGCGGGTCGCTCAAGCCGGAGCACCTGAAGCCGCTCAAGGGGGTGAACCCGGACTACTACGCGGTCCGCGGGTCGGCCACCGCCGGCGGCAAGCGGGGCGGGGTGATCGACCCGTCCCGGGTGAAGAAGTGGAAAGAGGCGCTGGCCGCCTAAAAACCGATCCCTCCCCCCGGCCCCCTCCCCTAAGAAGGGAGGGGGAGGAAGACAAAGGGGGGCCCCGTCTTCCTCCCCCTCCCTTCTTAGGGGAGGGGGCCGGGGGGAGGGGTATTCTTTGGACGCCGACAACCCCCTCCTGCTCTACCTCGTCGAGGGCCTGAACCTCGTCCATCCGCGGTTCGCCGGGGTGGACGGGGCCGGCCCGCCCGACCGGGCCGCGTTCGCCCGCGAGTTCTACCACCAGCTCCGCCGGCTCTGGGACAAGGCCCTGCCGGTCCAACTCGGCCTCGGCCACGTCCTCATCCGGTCCGACCCGGACGGCCGGGCCGACCTCGTCTTCTGGAAGCTCGGCGAGCGGGGCGACCCCGACCGCCGGCTCGGGGCCGTGGTCGTCGCCGACACGGCGCCCGCCACCGATCCCGGTACAGTCGTCGTCCTGGTCGGCCCCGGGCCGGTGACGGACCCGCCGCCGGGTGCCATCATGATCCACTACGACACCGCCCGCCGGGCCGCGTCCGTCCTGTCACCCGGGTGAACCCCATGTCCCGCATCGCTGCCGTCCTGCTGGCCCTCCTCGGAGCCGCCGTCATGGCCGCCCCCGCCGCCGACCCGCCCAAAGCCGACGGCGACGCCAAGCTGGCCAAGCTGTTCCGCGACTACCTGGACGAGCAGTTCAAGGCCCACCCGGTCTACGCCACCCAGCAAGGGAACCACGACCACGACGCCCGGATGGACGACCTCTCCCCCGCGGCCCGGGCCAAGGACGTGGCCTCCGGCCGGGAGTGGCTGGCCCTGCTGAACAAGATCGACCCCAAGACCCTCTCCCGCGACGGCCGGATCGATCTGGAAATCTGGAAACACACCCTGGAGTACACCCTCTGGTCGGCCGAGCACGACGACCGGTTCCGGTTCGACCCCCGGACCTACGGCGAGTTCCTCTCCGACAGCGTCTTCCTCCTGTTCACGCAGTCGACTCTGCCGCGGGCCCGGAACATCGAGAACGCGGCCGGGCGGATCGCCCAAATCCCGAAGGCCATCGCGGCCGCTAAGGCCAGCCTGTCGGACCCGCCCAAAATCCTGACCGAGGTGGCCGTCCGACGCAACCAGGGGGCCATCGCCTTCTACGAGAAGGAGATTTGGGCCCTGGCCGGGGAGCGGCCCGGCAGCGAGCCGCTGGCGACCCCGTGCCGCGAAGCCGTGAAGGCCCTGAAGGACTACCAGACCTGGCTCGAAAAGGAGCTGCTCCCCCGGTCCGGCGGCGACTGGCGGCTGGGCAAGGAGAAGTTCGGCAAGAAGCTGGAGCTGGAACTCGACGCCGGGCTCGGGGCCGACGAGGTGCTGGCCATCGCCGAGGCCGAGGCCGACCGGGTCGAGCGGGAGATGTACACCGTCGCCAAGCAGATGTGGGCCAAGCTCTTCCCGGGCAAGCCGGTGCCCCCGGACGACCCGGCCGGCCGCCGTCAGACGGTCAAGCTGGTCATGGACGAGCTGGGCAAGGACCACGGCAAGCCGGAAGACCTCGTGACCGACGCCCGCAAGACGGTGGACCGGGTCAAGGCGTTCATCACGGCCAAGAAGATACTCACCCTGCCGGACCCGGACACCTGCAAGGTGGTCGAGATGCCGGAGTTCCAGCGGGGCTTCTCGGTCGCGTACCTGAACCCGGCCCCGCCGCTCGACCCGAAGGCCGACAGCCTGTACGCCGTGGCCCCGCCGCCGGCCGACTGGAGCGCCGAGCGGGTGGAGACACTACTTCGCGAGTACAACTCGGCGATGCTCCAGGTGCTGACCATCCACGAGGCGTACCCCGGCCACTACGTCCAGTTGGCCTACTCGAACCGCTGCCCGTCGCTGGTCCGGAAGGTCCTGTGGTCGGGGACGTTCGCCGAGGGGTGGGCGGTGTACACCGAGCAGATGATGCTCGATCAAGGCTACGGCGACGGCGACCTGTCGCTCCGGCTGCACCAGCTCAAGTTCTACCTCCGGGCGGTCATCAACGCGATCCTCGACCACAAGATGCACTGCGCCGGGATGACCGACGACGAGGCCAAGACGCTCCTGATGGGCCGCGGCTTCCAGACCGAGGCCGAGGCCGTCGGGAAGATCGCCCGGGCCAAGCAGAGCAGCACCCAGCTCTCGACCTACTTCGTCGGCCGGACGGCCTTCTACCGGCTCCGCCAGAACGTCCAGCGGGCCCGCGGCGACCAGTTCGACCTCGGCAAGTACCACGAGGAAGTCCTGAGCCACGGCACCCTGCCGGTGAAGTACCTGCCGGAGCTGGTGAAGTAGGGGCCGGGTTTTGTAGGGTGGGTCCGGGCGGTACGGAGTACCGCCGGCCCCCCACAGCAGAGCCGGTGGGGCGGCGGGAGTGCGTACC
>JAIEQO010000543.1 GCA_019747655.1 Gemmataceae bacterium
CAGCATTGTCGGCGTCATCCGGCCAGCATAGGCCGGCTGGGGGCATCGCAAAGCAAGGTCCCAGGTCTTCCACTAGGCTGACCGCCCGGGCCGCCGCTGTCAAGCCCCCGGGCGAGCGATTTCGAAAAAAGGGTCCGGCGACCCCGCCCCGGCGGACCGACGCCGCCGAACGATAAAGCTCAGCAGCCGGGGCCGCTGAGTGACCTGCACACCTGGGAAAGCCTACATGCGGCCCCGGTCTGCTGCAGCGACTGGTTCATTTCGGCAGGTTGCGGAACCGCCCTCTGGTCCGAGCAGTATACCAGAGAATCGGTTACGGCGAATCGACCGTTCTCCGTCGCTCGTGCCCGCCGCTTTCGGGAGGGCAGATGGAGGGCAATCGTGAGGTTGCGTTGGAGTTACGTCGGTGGGCGCGGACGCACCCCTCGGCGAGACTTCAGACGTCCTCGCGGAGTCCCCCATGGCCTGGCTCGAACGACACCCGACCTCCGGACACTTCCACCTGTGCTTCCGTTGGAACGGCAAGCGGAAGCGCCGCTCACTCTCGACCGACGACACCAAAGCCGCCGAGGCCATCCGCCTCCGGTTCGAGGAGAACGTCGCCCTGCTCGGACGCGGCCGGCTGGAATTGCCGCCCGCCGCCGACATCATGACGTTCCTGCTGTCCGACGGCAAGCTGACGGCCTCCCCGAAGGTGGCCGTCGTCGAACACAAATCGCTCCGGGTCATCGGCGACCTCTATCTCGCCGCCCTCGGCAACGGGTCGGTCGAAGCCAACTCGCTCGAAAACCTCGCCATGCACCTGAACCACTTCTGCCGCAAGTTCGGCGACGGCTTCGTGCTTCAGGACCTCACGACGAGCCAACTTCAGGACTACCTGAACACGCGGGTCCGGCGGAAGGGCAAGTCGTCGATGCCGCTCAGCACGGTAACGCTGCGGAAGGAAGTTGCCACGCTCCGGGCCTGCTTCAACTGGGCCGAGCAGACGGGTCTTCTAACGGGCCGGTTCCCGAACCGCGGCCTCCGCTTCCCGAAGGGGGAGGACAAGCGGCCGTTCATGACCTGGGAGGACATCGAACGCCGCGTCGGCCGGGGCGGGCTGACACCGCACGAGACGAAGCGGTTCTGGGACTCGTTGTTCCTCGACCTCAAACAAATAGACGAGTTCCTCGTCTATGTGAAGTCGCACGCCTCGCGGCCGTGGGTCTACCCGATGTGCGTCGCCGCCGCCCACACCGGGGCACGGCGGAGCGAACTGGCCCGGCTGCACATCGACGACATCGACTTCCAGGACAAGACGGTCCTCGTTCACGAACGCAAGCGGGTGAGGGGCCAACTCACGACCCGCCGCGTGCCGCTCACCCCCGTCCTCGAACGGGTGTTGCTCCAGTGGATTCAGAAGGACCATCCCGGCGGGTCCGTCCTCTTCTGCCACCAGGAGAAAGCCGGCCATCAACCGGCGGAGGGCGAGACCACCATCCCCATCACGGTGGACGACGCCGGCTGGCACTTCGTCCTGACGGTCCGGGGGTCGAAGTGGGCGGTGTTGCGGGGCTGGCACGTCCTCCGCCATTCGTTCGCGTCGAACTTGGCAGCGAAGGGCGTAGACCAGCGGTTCATCGACGAGTTCCTGGGGCACCAGACCGAGGCCCAGCGCCGCCGTTACCGGCACCTGTTCCCGCACCAACAACGGCAAGTTCTTTGTCAGGTGTTCGGCGGTTGAACCCGGCCGGCGACCCGTGGTAGACATGAGAGATGCCTAAAGCCTACGTCGGAATCGCCTCCCCGCAAGGTCTCGCCGTCCTCCAGCCGGAACAGGACGACACCTTGTCCGCGGTCGAGCGCTACGTCGAACTGAACCGGCTTCGGGTCGGCTTTTGGGCGGTACTCGGCGACGACGATGCCAGTTCGGTTCGGGTTCTGGTCCAGCGCGGGTATCGACGGGAAGCCCTCGCCCTGCTCGACCGAAGTGCCAAGGACATCGGCCGCATTCTGCCCCGCGAAACGGTCCGCCCGTTACTCCACTGACCACCTCGGAAGTCGTCATGACCGAGCAAATCGAGCCGCAGCGGATCGTCCGCGTCCTGGCGTTCGCCCTGCGGCACCAGCCGCTGCGGTTCGGCGTCGCCCTGGACGACGAGGGGTTCGCCGGCCTGGACGACCTCGTCGTCGGCATCCGGTTCAGCCACTACGATTGGGCCACCCTCGACCGGCACCAGGTCGAAGCCGCGGTCCGCGGCACCGACCCCGGACGGTTCGAGGTCCGGGACGGACTGGTCCGCGCCCGCTACGGCCACAGCGTCGCGCTCGGCTCGCCGGGGGAGGTGCGACCGCCGCCGGATGTCCTGTTGCACGGCACGTCGGCCGACGCCGCGCCGACGGTTCTAGCGACCGCCCTCCGGCCGATGAACCGGGCGTTCGTCCACCTCACGACGAACCCCGACTACGCGACCCAGGTTGTGGCCGCGAAGGGTGGGGGCGTCGTGATCCGCGTCCGGGCGCGAGAGGCGGCCGCGGCGGGGGTCGAGTTCTTCCAGGCCAACCCGCACGTCTGGCTCGCCCGTGAGGTGCCGTCTCCGTTTCTGCGGATCGATGACGACGACCCCGCAGCACCCCAGGGTCGGCGAACCGACACGGCCGTGGTAACTTGACTCAGGAAACGGGAGGTAGTGGCGTGAGCGACGAGAAGAAGAGACCGACATCCCGGAAACTCGTGGCTTCCAAGTCGGCCGGGCCGGTCGTTCCGGCCGACCTGTTGACCGACCTCCGCGCCCTCATCGAGCAGGCCCGCGACGCCACCGCCCGTGCCGTGAACTCGGCACTCGTTCTGCTGTACTGGAACATCGGCGACCGCATCCGCCGCGACATCCTCCGGCAGAAGCGGGCGAGCTACGGCGAGCAGATTTTGCCGACGCTGTCGGCAAAATTGGTCCCAGAGTACGGCCAGGGGTTCGGCGAGCGGAACCTGGCGCGGATGATCAAGTTCGCCGAGGTCTTCCCGAGTGGTGAGAGTGTCCGGGCGCTGTCCCGACACTTGGGATGGAGTCACTTCGTCGAACTCTTGCCCGTCGAGGACGGCCTCAAGCGGGACTTCTACGCGGAGATGTGCCGGGTCGAGCGGTGGAGTGTCCGCACCCTGCGGGACAAGATGAACGGTATGCTGTTCGAGCGGACGGCCCTTTCCAGGAAGCCGGCCAAGCTCGCCGAACGGGAACTCGCCAAACTCCGCACCGCCGACCAACTCTCCCCGGACCTGGTGTTCCGCGATCCGTACTTCCTCGACTTCCTCGGCCTCAAGGACGCCTACGCCGAGAATGATTTGGAGGCCGCCATCCTCCGCGAGATCGAGGCGTTCCTGCTCGAACTCGGCGGCGGGTTCACGTTCGTCGCCCGGCAGAAGCGGATGGTCATCGACGGCAAGGACTTCGCCCTCGACCTGCTCTTCTACCACCGCAAGCTCCGCCGGCTCATCGCCGTCGATCTCAAGCTCGGCGAGTTCGAGGCCGCGTTCAAGGGGCAGATGGAACTCTACCTGCGGTGGCTCGACAGGCACGACCGGGAGCCGGGGGAGGACTCGCCCCTCGGCCTGATCTTGTGCGAATCGGCGGGCGAGGAGCAGGTGGAGTTGCTACTCCTCGGGGCGAGTGGCATCCGGGTGGCGACCTACCTGACCGAACTGCCCCCGAAGGCGGTCCTCGAACAGAAACTCCATGCCGCCGCCGAACGCGCCCGCAACCGGCTGACGGACGGGACGAGTTGAAATCGCGGGTCTGCATCAACTGCTCGATGTAGCCGTCGGGTGGGGAGAACCTGAGTCGGATCATCTCTTGGCAGGAACCGGCGGTTTCCGCACCCTCCCTCCAGCACCCGTCCGTACACGACCTCGTTCGTCCGTAGACCGCCCATCGGTGCCAGCGGTCGGCGGAGGCATCCGCCGCGTGACTGCGGGTGAACAAAGACTTGTCGAGACGATTCGTGATGACGGAGTTGTGGGCATCAGGTGTCAAACCCCTCCGACTCCCTCCGGTTCAGGCTGACTGTGGGGACACACGCCCGCCCGTGCAGTCGGACGCGAGGAGCCGTCACCATCGGTCGTCATCGGGGCGCGGGGCTGTGAACCCCGATGACGACCGACGGCGACGGCTG
>JAIEQO010000974.1 GCA_019747655.1 Gemmataceae bacterium
CGCCGACACCCACGGCTACCAGATGGACCGGTTCCGGGCCGTCTGGCCGTACCGCGACTGGGTCATCGGGGCGTTCACCCGGAACCTGCCGTTCAACGACTTCGTCACCTGGCAAGTGGCCGGCGACCTCCTGCCGAACCCGACGCAGGAACAGCGCCTGGCGACCGCCTTCAACCGGCTGCACATGCAGAACGAGGAAGGGGGCGTGGTCGAGGAGGAGTTCCGCGTCGCCTACGTCGTGGACCGGGTGAACACCTTCGGCACCGCCTTCCTCGGGCTGACGTTCGAGTGCAGCCGGTGCCACGACCACAAGTACGACCCGGTGTCGCAGAAGGATTTCTACTCGCTGTTCGCGTTCTTCCAGAACATCGACGAGGCCGGCCAGACGACCTACTTCACCGGGGCCACCCCGGTCCCGGCCCTGACCCTGAGCACGGACGAGCAGGACAAGAAACTCGCGGAGCTGCGGGCGGCGGTCGCGGCGAAGGAAGCCTCGCTGGCGAAAGCCCGGAAGGCGATGGAAGACGAGAACGACTGCTTCAAACCGCTCGCCCGGCTCGACGTGCCCGGCCTCGTCGGGTCGTACTCGTTCGACGAGCTGAAGGACGGCAAGGTCCCGAACGCGGCCAACGAGAAGCACCCCGGCAAGCCGCACGAAGGGCCGAAGCCGATCGCCGGGAAGGTCGGCGGGGCGGCCTTCCTCGACGGCGAGAACGGCTTCACCTTCCCCGGCATCGGCCAGTTCACGAAGGACGACCCGTTCACGCTGTCGCTGTGGGTGAAGCCGCCGGCCGGGCACGCCAAGCGGGCGGTCGCGGTGCATCACAGTATGGCTCCGGTGGACGCCGGCAGCCGCGGCTACGAGCTGCTTTTGGAAGACGGTAAGGTGGCCGTCGGGCTGCACCACATGTGGCCGGGGAACTCGCTCAAGGTGGTCACGAAGGCTTCCGTCAAGCCCGACACTTGGGCCCACGTCACGGCGACCTACGACGGGTCGGGCCGGGCCGCCGGGGTGAACGTCTACCTCGACGGCGAGCCGGCCGCCCTCGACGTGGTCCGCGACAAGCTGACCCGGGACATCACCTACGGCGGCGAGCCCGACCTGGCGATCGGCTACCGGTTCCGGGACAACGGGTTCAAGGGCGGGGCGGTGGACGAGTTCAAGGTCTACAACCGTGCCCTCACCGCCGCCGAGGTGGCCCAGGAAGCCGGCCGCAAGGTCCCCGACGACCTGCTCGACTACTACGCCGCCGTCGTCCACGAGCCGACCAAGAAGGCGGCCGAGGAGCTGCGGGCCGCCCGCAAGGCGCTGACGGCGTTCCTGGCCCCGATCCCCGAGATCATGGTGATGGACGAGCTGCCGGCCCCGAAGCCGGCGTTCGTCCTCAAGCGGGGGGCCTACGACGCCCCCGGCGAGCGGGTGACGGCCGACACGCCGAAGGTGCTGCCGCCGCTCCCGAAGGACGCCCCGCGGAACCGGCTCGGGCTGGCGAAGTGGCTGACCGACCCGGAACATCCTCTGCTGGCCCGCGTCACCGTCAACCGGGCGTGGCAGCAGATGTTCGGCCGCGGGCTGGTCGAGACGGCCGACAACTTCGGCACCCAGGGCGCCCGGCCCACCCACCCCGAGTTGCTCGACTGGCTGGCCCGTGACTTCGTCGCTTCCGGCTGGGACCACAAGCGGCTCCTCAAGCGGATCGCCCTGTCCGCGACCTACCGGCAATCCTCGAAGGCGTCGCCGGAGGTGCTGGCCCGCGACCCGGACAACCTGCTCCTGGCCCACGGCCCAGCCAAACGGCTCAGCGCCGAGATGCTCCGCGACCAGGCGCTCGCCGCCAGCGGGCTCTTGGTCGAAAAGCTCGGCGGGCCGAGCGTCAAGCCGTACCAGCCGGCCGGGCTGTGGGAGGAAATCGCGATGGGCCGGCCGACCTACGACCAGGGGAAGGGACCGGACCTGTACCGGCGGAGCCTGTATACGTTCTGGAAGCGGACCGTCCCGCCGCCGGCGATGGCCACCTTCGACGCCGCCGATAAGAGCACTTGCTCGGTCAAGCGGCAGGCGACGAGTACGCCGCTGCAAGCGCTGGTGCTGCTCAACGACGTGCAGTTCGTGGAGGCGGCCCGGTTCGTCGGCGAGCGGGTCCTGAAGGAGGGCGGCAAGACGCCCGACGAGCGGACCGCGTTCGCCTTCCGGCTCGTCACCGGCCGCCGCCCGTCCGACCGCGAGCGGGCCGTCCTCGTCGCCCTGCTGACCGAACAACAAGCCGCGTTCGAGAAGGACCCGGCCGCCGCCAAGAAGCTGCTGGCGGTCGGTGACAAGCCGGCCGACCCGAAGCTCCCGTCAGCCGAGCTGGCCGCCGCGGCCGCCCTGGCCAACGCCCTGTTCAGCCACGACGAGGCCGTCACGAGGCGCTAACGGACAAGAGTTTTTGACAGGATGAACAAGATTAACAAGATTGATCAAAACGGTCGTTGATTTCTATCCTATTTCATCCTGTTATCCTGTCAAAAATCTTCCTCGGTGCCCCCATGCTCCGCCGCGACTTCTTCCGGTTCGGGCTCGGCCTCGGCGGGTTCGCCCTGGCCGACCTGCTACGGGCCGCCGAGCCGAACGACCCGTTCCGCGGTTTGCTGGACAAGCCGCACCACCCGCCCAAAGCCAAACGCATCATCTCGCTGTTCATGGCCGGCGGGCCGAGCCAGCTCGACCTGTTCGACCACAAGCCGAGGCTCAATGAACTCCAGGGGAAGGACCTACCCGAGTCGGTCCGGATGGGCCAGCGGGTCACCGGCATGACCGCCCACCAGGCGACGCTGCCGCTGGCCGGGTCGGCGTTCAAGTTCAGCAAGCACGGGCAGTCCGGGGCGACCCTGAGCGAACTGTTGCCCTGGACGGCGAAGGTGGCCGACGAGCTGTGCTTCGTCAAGTCGCTGCACACCGAACACATCAACCACGACCCGGCCATCACCTTCCTCCAGACCGGCCACCACCTCCCCGGCCGGCCGAGCGCCGGGAGCTGGCTGTCCTACGGGCTCGGGTCGGCCAACAAGAACCTGCCGGCGTTCGTGGTGCTGATCTCGAAGGACCGCATCGACCAGCCGCTGTACGCCCGGCTGTGGGGCAACGGGTTCCTGCCGAGCACCCATCAGGGCGTCCAGTTCCGCAGCGGCGGGGCCCCGGTCCTGTACCTCGACAACCCACCCGGCGTGTCGGCCGCTGCCCGCAAGCAGGCCCTCGACCGGCTGGCCGAACTGCAGCGTCTCCAGGCCGACGACCTCGGCGACCCGACGGTCGCGGACCGCGTCGCCCAGTACGAGATGGCCTTCCGGATGCAGACGAGCGTGCCCGAGGTGACCGACCTGGCGAAGGAGCCGAAGGAGACGTTCGAGCTGTACGGCGACGAGGCCCGGACGCCGGGGACGTTCGCCGCGAACTGCCTGCTCGCCCGCCGGCTCGCGGAGCGGGACGTGCGGTTCATCCAGCTCTACCACCCCGGCTGGGACCACCACGGCGGGCTGCCCGGCGGCATCCGGCGGCAGGCGAAGGACGTGGACCGGGCCGGCTACGCCCTCGCCACCGACCTGAAGCGCCGCGGCATGCTGGACGACACACTCGTGGTCTGGGGCGGCGAGTTCGGCCGGACGAACTACAGCCAGGGGAAGCTGACGGCCACCGACTACGGCCGCGACCACCACCCGCGGTGTTTCACGGTCTGGCTGGCCGGCGGCGGGGTGAAGCCCGGCATCACCCACGGCTCGACCGACGAGTTCGGGTACAACGTGGCCGAGGACGCGGTGAGCGTCTACGACCTCCAGGCCACGATGCTCCACCTGTTGGGCATCGACCACGAGCGGCTGACGTACAAGCACCAGGGGCGGTACTACCGGCTTACCGACGTCCACGGCGAGGTGGTGAAGCCGGTCCTGGCGTGACCGCCGGACAGGACGAGCCGCACGATCAACGCCGAAAAGACACGATCAAGAATCATCCGATTTGATCGGATCGTGCCTTCATCCGCGTTCATCGTGCGGCTGCTCTTCACCCCATCACCCCCTTCACCACCTCGCCGTGGACGTTGGTGAGCCGCCGCTTGATGCCGTTGTGGTAGTACGTCAGCTTCTCGTGGTCGATGCCCAACAGGTGCAG
>JAIEQO010000751.1 GCA_019747655.1 Gemmataceae bacterium
ACCTCCGGGTTGTTCAGCTTCACCTTGGTCTGGGACTCGAACAGCGGGTCCGGGTGGCCGAGGCTGACGACGGCCGTGAGGCCCTCCCGGAAGTCGTCGCCCCGCAGCTCCAGCCCGTCCTTGAACAGGTTCTCCCGCTTGCCGTAGGTACTCACCGCCCGGGTGATCCCGCCGCGGAAGCCCGACAGGTGGGTGCCGCCGACCGGGTTGTAGGCGTTGTTGGTGTAGCACCGCTCGATCTTCTCCTCGCCGGTCGTGTACTGGAACGCCACCTCGACGGCGACGCCGTCGACCTCCTTGAGGATGTACACCGGCGGGTGCTCGGGCGTCTCCCCCTGGTTCAGGAAGACGACGAACTCGGCGATCCCGCCCTCGAACCGGAACGACTCGCTCTGCCCGGACCGCTCGTCGGCCAGCGACAGGGCGAGGCCCTTGTTCAGGTAGGCGACCTCGCGGAACCGGTCGGCCAGGACCGCGTAGTCGAAGGTCACGTCGCCGAACATCTCGGGGTCGGGCTTGAACGAGATGGTGGTGCCCGTCTTCCCGTCCGGGGCCGGGCCGAGGTCCTGCAACTCGCCCGACTTGTACCCCCGCTCGAACTCCATCTTCCACACCCGGCCGTCCCGCCGGACCTCGGCCTCGGCCCACTCCGACAGGGCGGTCATGGCCTTGGCCCCCATCCCGTGCAGCCCGGCCGACACCTTGTACGCGGCGTTGTCGAACTTGCCGCTCGTCCCGGCGACGGTCAGGGCCTCTTCGAGGGTGCTCCGGCCGGTCCCGTCCTTCACCCCGACCGGGATGCCCCGGCCGTTGTCGGCGACGGAGATCGACCCGTCGGTGTGGATCGCCACCTTGATCTGGGTGCAGTAGCCCGCGAGGGCCTCGTCGACCGAGTTGTACACGACCTCGTAGACGAGGTGGTGGAGCCCGGCGGCCTGGGTGTTGCCGACGTACATCCCGGGGTTCTGGCGGATGTGGGCGGCGTCCTTGAGCGTCTTGATGTGCTCGGCCGTGTACTCCCCCACCGCGGGGGCCGTCGCGTCGGTGCTCATGAATCGTTCCTAGGTGAGGTACTCGACGTGATCGAGCAGGTCGTCGGCGGTCAGCACGCCGAACAGGGTCAGCAGGTCGCGGATCAGCCGGCGGAGGTCGTACTGGTACCGGTCCGGCTCGCAGTACACGACCCCGGCGAACGGCTCCCCGCGGGTCAGGAAGTCGACCGCCCAGCCCAGGTAGTCGGCGTCGTAGGTGACGACCGCCCGACCGGCGGCGGTCGCGTACCGGAGTTGGGCGTCGTCTGGGTCGGAACGGGTTCCAGCCTGGTGGGCGGTCAGCACGTCGGCCCCGCGGCGGCGGAGGGCGTCGGCGGCCGCGTTCGGCATGTGCTCGTCGAAGTAGAACCGGACGTCAGCCACCGAGCTTCCCCCGCACCTTGGAGGGGAATCGGTCCCGGTACTGGTCGGCGAGTTCCCGCTCGCGGCGGAACTCGGCGGCGATCTCCTCCCGGTGGTCGAAGTAGTACGCCAAGGCGGCGTGCACGTCGGCCAGGGTGATGCCCGGGTACTGGTCGGCGATCTCGTCCGGCGACAGCCCGCCCCGTTCGGACAGGGCGACGATGTCCATGACCCGGATGCGGTGGCCGGCGATGCACGCCTTTCCGCCGCAGATGCCGGGGGTCTTCGTGATGTGTTCCGCACTGACCGTCAACATGATGCACCTCGCGGTGGTCCGATCTTACCACGCCCCGGCCCGGAACTTGAGGTCGGTGAGCGGCACCCCGGGGAGTGCCTTCCGCAGCTTCCCGAGCAGCGTGCGCTTGTGGAACTGGGCCAGCTCCTGCAACAGCACCGCCCCCTTTACCTCGACCTCCAACACCCCCCGCCGGGCCCCCAGCACCCGGGTGTCCTTGGCCACGGCGGGCCCGGCCGCCGCGGCCCACGCCCCCTCCAGCCGCTGCCGGTCGGTCTTCCGCCCCCACCCCCGGGCCGTGAACAGCCGGCCGAGGATGTCGGAGATGTTCTCCGGCCCTGGGTCACGATTCGCCTCGCTCATCGTGCCCCGTTTCGAGTTTGGAGTTTCGAGTTCAAAGTTGGAACCCGAGCCACGCCAACCCGTCACCCGGTGACCACGACACGACTCGAAACTTCAAACTCGAAACCCGAAACTACCCGGCGAGCGGCATGACCAGGTATTGGTACCCATCCCCGCACCGGAACAGGGCCGGCTTGGTCCCGTCGGTCATCTCCAGGGTGACGGTCGGCTCGTTCTCGACCGCCCGCAGGAACTCGACCAGGTACTGCGGGTCGAACGCGATCCGGACCTCCGGGCCGTCGTACTCCGGCAAGGGCAGCTCGACCTCGCTCGACCCGGTCTCGGCCCCCCGGGCCTGCATCGTCACCGCCCCCGGGCCGAAGCTCATCTCCACCCGCTTCGACTCGTCGTCGGTCATGATGGCCGCCTGCCGGACCCGGGACAGGAACGGCCCGACCGGCAACGGCACCTTCACCCCGGCCCCCTTGCGGGTCTGGCCGATGATGTCCCGGTACGGCGGGTACCGGCCCTCGACCAGCCGGGTGTAGATGGTCCAGGTGCCGGTCTGGAACAGGGCCTCGTTCGGCCGCAGGGCCACCCGGACCAGCTCGCCGTCGTCGGTCAGGTTGCGTTCGAGCAGGCCGATCGCCTTCGCCGGGACGAGGTGCGACCCCTTGGTCGCCTCGGGCGGGCCGAACAGGGCGGCCGGCCCCTCGCAGACGGCCAGCCGCTTGCTGTCCGTGGCCACCAGCCGGGCCGCCTTCCCGTCCGCCTCCCACAGCACCCCGGACAGGGCGAACCGGGTGCTGTCCTTCTTGTCCGCGGCGAACGCCGTCCGGCGGATCATCGCCCGCAAGACCCCGGCCGAGACCTCGTGGTACTTCCCACCGTCGTCGATCGTCGGCAGGTCCGGGAACTCCTCGACCGGGTAGCCGGGCATCTCGAACCGGCTGGTCCCGCACTTCACCTTGGTCCCGTCGTCGGTGCTGTCCAGGGTCAGCTCGTCGTCGGTGCTCTCCCGGAGGATTTGGGTCAGTTGGGCGATCGGCAGGATGGCCGACCCGTGCCGGCCGACGTCGATGCCGCGGAGTTCGTACCGGATGCCGACCTCGGTGTCGAACGCCACCAGGGTGAGGCCGTCGCCCTCGGCGGTGGCCTTGACGTTGGACAGGACCGGCTTGGTGGTCCGGGCGGCGACGGCCGCCGAGACCAGTTGGCAGGCCGTGAGCAGCCCGTCCCGCTGGCACGTCACCTTCATGGGAACCTCCTGCCTTCCTGGCTTCGGGGTCGGGGCTTACCGAGAGACCATCATTTCCTGTGTTTCAACACGTAGTAGCAGTGGTAAGGCGGGGCCGGTTTCTGGCGCGCGAACCACAGCCCCGCACGCAACCCGCCCCACCGCAAGCCGTTCCCGCTCCCGGTCGGTTGTGGAAAACCCGGCGCGCCGGTGACGCGCCCGTGTTGTCCTGTGCCGCGCCGATCGGGGCTTCAGGTCACGTCACCCACGCACACCACCCGCGCGCCACCTCGTACAAGGGGCGCGCCACCGGCGCGCCGGGTTTTCCACAGGCCGCGCTACATCAACTCCTGCCGCAGCCGCTCGACCCGACCCCGCAGCTCGTCGTCCGCCTCGACCTTCCGGCAGGCGTGCAGGACGGTCGAGTGGTCCTTGCCGAAGGCCGCCCCGACCCGCGGCAGCGACAGCCCGCACACCGCCCGGAGGAGGTACATCGCCACCTGCCGGGGCACCAGCACCCGCCGCAGCCGGCTGACGCCCACCAGCTCCCGCTCGGTCACGCCGAACGCGGCCGCCACCTTGCGGATGATCCCCGCCGCGTCCGGCCCGGGCGAGGTCGGTTGCCCCGTCCCGGCCAGGATTTCGTCCACCGCGGTCCGGTCGAGCGGGCCGGGGTAGCCGGATGCCACCGCGGCCAGGTTGCCCAGCCAGCCCAACAGCGGCCGGACCCCCCCGCCGGTCGGCCGACTCGCCAGCCAATCGAGGGCGTCCGGCGTCAGCCGGACCCCTCGCGCTTCCGCCGCGTCGGCCAGGATGGCCCGCCGGCTCGCGGCTCCCAGCGGCTCCAGCGGCACCACCAGCCCGGCCGCCAGCCGCGAGGCCAGTCGCGCCGGCAG
>JAIEQO010000949.1 GCA_019747655.1 Gemmataceae bacterium
CAGCGGGTGTGCGACTACTTCGGCTGCCAGCCTGAACCGCTGATGGCAAAACCGGCGACCTGATCCGGCACTAGGTGTAGGTCATCCGCGGCCGGGCGTCAGGGCCGCGGGCCGGTGCGGAGGCGGACCCGGACGACGCGGACCGTCGCGGCCGCCACGTCGACCGTGTAGAACACGGCCAGGGGCGGCTCGAACATGACCCGGAGGTCATCGTCCCGGGACTCGCCCTCGTTCAGCGGGTCCCGCCCGAGCCGGCGGTCGACCCGGTCGGCGGCTTCGGACACCGCGTTCCGGTCCGGCGCCCGGAGCCAGCCGTCGGCGAGGTCATTCTCGGCCGACGGGGTGTAGACGACGGCGAAGTTCACCCCCGCTTCTCCAGGTCGGCCCGGATTTCCGGCCACGTCCGCCCGCCCGGCTCGGCGAGCCGGCGGGCCCATTCCTCCTCGGACAACTCGCCTTCCAACTCGGCGACGGCCGCCGGGTCGGGGGTGAACACGCCGAGGACGTTCCCGGCGGCGTCGACCAGCCGGACCGGGCCGGGGTACAGGCCGAGCTTCTCGTGCAGCGTGGCGTCGACGACGAGCTGGGGCATGGCGGTCCTCCGTCCGGTTCACCCCATCATACCCCGGCCGGCGGTCGTGTAAACGCCCCGACTCACGGCCCGATGGCCTCGGCCCCCCGCTCGCCGGTCCGGATGCGGACGCAGTCCTCCAGCGGCAGGACGAAAATCTTCCCGTCCCCGACCGTCCCGGTGTCCCCGGTCCGGCCGGCGTGGACGATGGCCTCGACGGTCGCCTCGACGAACGGCTCGTTGACCGCGATCTCCAGCTTCAGCTTCGGGATCAGCCGGACCGTCACCTCGGTCCCGCGGTACACCTCGGTGTACCCCCGCTGCCGGCCGCACCCGCGGACGTCGGTGACGGTCATCAGGTACACGTCCCGCTCGGCCAGGGCCCGCTGGACGTCGTCCAGCTTCTCCGGCCGGATGATCGCAACAATGAGTTTCATGGGGGCAGTGTGAGTGTGAGTGTGAGTAAAGACCGCGGGGGTGAGCGGCTGGTGTGACGCGAGCGACGACCGGGGGCGACGGCCGACCCCCGGTTTTCACTCACACTCGCACTAGCTACTCACACTCCTCAAGATTCCACGTGCGTCCGCACCGGCGTCCCGAGGGCGGCCGACAGGACCTTCTGCAGCTCCTCCCGCAGGGCCACCGGGTTCCCGCCCCGGAACCGGAACTTGTTCCCGGTCATGGTGGTGAAGTTCGGGTAGACGGCGGCGAACGACGGGCTCGGCGGCTCGTCCCCCGGCCGCGGCTGGCACAGGTCCGACCAGACCTTCACCAGGGTCTTCGGGTCGGCCCCCTCGACGACGATGGTGAACCGCTTGTTGGCCGGCCCGTTCGGCGGGACGGCGGCCGCCTTCGGGACCGGCAGGGCGACCCCCCCGGCCACCTCCTCGATCGCCGCCCCGCCGTAGTCGAACCCGACCTCCCCGTGCTGGGTCAGGTCGAGCCCGTCGGCCTCCTCCTTCGGCGGGACCGTGAACCCGATCGTCTTGTCGATCAACAGCACCAACACGCAGGTGGCCAGGAACGCGTACCCGGCCGACAGGAGCGACGCCTTGACCTGCCACATGAGCTGGGCCGACCGGTCGAAGGTGACGGTCTTGGCCGCCTCGTCCACGACCGTCTTCCCGGGGAACGCCCCCTCCGGCATCTCGGCCCCGTAGGCCCACAGCGGCAGGGCGACGAACGCCCCGGTCAGGATCGCCCCGATCAGCCCGCCGACCCCGTGCACCCCGAAGGCGTCGAGCGAGTCGTCGTACCCCAGGGCCCCCTTCGCCAGCACCGCGGCGTAGCACAGGACCCCGGCCACCAGCCCGATCACCAGCGCCCCGCCCGGGGCCACGAACCCGCTGGCCGGGGTGATGGCCACCAGCCCGGCGACGACGCCCGAGGCGAACCCGAGGGCCGTCGGCTTCCCCTTCAGGCACCACTCGGTCAACAGCCAGGCCAGCCCGGCGGCGGCCGCCGCCACCTGGGTGACGGTGAACGCCGACACCGCCTGGCCGTTGGAGTACAGGGCCGACCCGCCGTTGAACCCGAACCACCCGAACCACAGCAGCCCGGCCCCGAGCAGGGTCAGGACCATGCTGTTCGGGTGGAACGCCTGCTGGCCGTACCCGACCCGCTTGCGGAGGGCCACCACCGCGGCCAGCCCGCTAAAGCCCGCCGCGATGTGGACGACGGTGCCACCGGCGAAGTCGATCGCCCCGTTCACCCCGAGCAGCCCGGCCGCCGGGGCGATCTTGGTAGCCCCGTCGGTCAGCGGGACGACCACCTTCTGGCTGTCGGTGTAGGCCCACTGGAACGACCACACCATGTGGGCCAGCGGGTCGTACACCAGGGTCGTCCACAGCAGGGCGAACAGCAGGTACGGCCCGAACCGCACCCGCTCGGCGAACGCCCCGCTGATGAGCGCCACCGTGATGATGGCGAACATCCCCTGGAACATGGCGTGCAGGTACAGCGGCAGGTTGGTGTTCGGGAAGGTGTTGAACCGGTTCCGCTTGGCCACCTCCTCCTTCAGGGCGTCGCCGGTCAGCCCGGTCTCCTTGCCGACCGCCTCCTCCTTCACCGGGACGGCCGCCGCCCACGGGAGCATGACCAGCTCCGGGCTGTACCCGATCAGCCCGCCCTTGACCGGCTCGCCCTTGTCGTCGGAGCTGATCGACGCCTCGATCGCCGGCGCCCCGAACGCCAGTGAGTACCCGATCACCACCCACTGCACGCCGACCAGCCCGAGGCAAACCATCGTCTGCATCATGGTGCCGAGGATGTTCTTCCGCCGGGCCATCCCGCCGTAGAACAGGGCCAGCCCGGGCATCATCACCATGACGAGCGCGGCCGAAACGAGCAGCCAGGAGATGTCGGCCTGCTTGTGGGTGCCCGAGAGGAGGCCGCCGTTGATGTCGGCGACCACCTTGTCCACGTCGGCTTTCGTCGCCGGCGTCTTAGCCGGGTCCGCGGCCGGCGGGGTCGCCGGGTCCTCGGCCAGTGCGGGTAGCCCGGTACACAACAGGAGGGCGACCGCCGCGACGGCGGGGCGGGTGAGGCGCAACACGGCGTCTCCTCGGGAGGTACGAAGCAAGCGGCGACAGCCAACGCAACCGAGGTGCCGCCGGGTAGCAGAAATGAGGCCGGTTTGAACTGCCCTACTTGCTGGCAGTTACGGCGGAAATCGTGTCATGGGAGATGCAACCACGAACCGTCCACTGCGACACCTATGGGCGGATTTGCCTACGAAAGTGGCAGGGCGACGCAGACCCATAGCCAACTTTGGCGCATTTTTCACAAGCCCCCAACCCGTTGCGGCGGAATCAAACACGGCCGGCCGGAAATCGCCCTGATCGCGGGCAGCCGGGCATAACCCAGGGTTCGTCAACGAAATCGGGCTGTGTTTGTCCGGTTCTGCCCCGGCCGGACGATTGGACTGTGCGGGGGGGAGAATCGGGGTGGAATCGCTGTCACAATCCGGTCGGGCAATCGCTTAGGGTATTAGACCGATGATAACGGCGGTGCCGGGGGCGGACCGAGCCCCGGCCGGCGGCGGGCAGGTCCCGTTCGTCCGGTTGGCACCGAACGTGTATTGATTCTTGCCGTCCGTGAGGATAGACGCCGGAGTCGTCAACCCTGTGACCCAGCCGGCCGGCGGCGGGCGTCCTCCCAGCGGGGCCGCCTCCTTCCAACCGCCCGTCGGCCACCGCGAAGGGATTCGTGGGCCCCGGCCTTGCCCGGGGGGATCACGGAGGATCGCCGGATCGCCGAGGCCGGGCCGACCGCTAACCCCGCTCCACGCGACGGGGACAGGCGCGGGTTCCGGGCCGGGGCCGAAGGGCCCTGACCGCGGGCAACCCCTCCACCTTTCCCGCCGCCCAAGAGCGGACCTCTCCCGTCGGCCGCCCGCCCCCTCCCCGACCCGACGTGGGTGTCGAACCGTCGCGGCATTCCGTTCCCGGCCGGGGCCGGTCCGGGGGCTCACGCCCCCGGCCGTCCCCGACCTTCACCGGCCGACCCACCGGGTCGCCGCCGCCGGTCGCCGTGCGCGCCGGCCCGACTGGGAGGACTCGCCCATGACCCCGTGCGACCTGATCCTGGCGGCCGCC
>JAIEQO010000903.1 GCA_019747655.1 Gemmataceae bacterium
CCCACCCAGCCCCAGTCCCCGGATCACCAGCGGCAGGGTCAGCCCCTGGCCGACCAGGGTGGCGAAGACCACCCAGAAGGTGAGGAACTGGACCAGCGACCGCTCGTGGAAAACCGGCAGGGCCAGGGCCGCGGCCAGCGACACCACCCCCCGCATCCCGGTCCACCCGACGACCACCACCGCCCGCCACGGCGGGTACTCCGGCCGGGCCCCGAGGACCACCCGGTCCAGCCACCGCGGCAGGTACGCCCCGGGGAACACCCACGCCAGCCGGGCCGCGATCACCACCAGGCTGATCCCGGCCGCGGCCAGCACCAGTTCGCCCGGCGACCGGTCGCCGTCGAGCCGCTCCAGGATCGTCCGCAGGAGCAGCCCGATCAGGATGAAGATCAGGCTGTTGAGGAGGAACTCGACCCACTCCCAAACGGCCCGGGCCTCCTCGTACAACTCCTTCCGGAACACCTGCTCGCACCGGTTCCCCACCCACAGCCCGCCGGCCACCACCGCCAGCACCCCGGACAGGTGCAGGTGCTCGGCCGGCAGGTAGGCGGCGTAGGGGGTGAGCAGGGTCAGGGTGATGGCCAGCTTCGGGTCGGCCAGCCCGCGGCGGTCGAGCCAGTTGTGCAGCCGCACCGCCCCCCACCCGACGGCCAGCCCGATCAGCACCCCGCCGACGGCGGCGACCGCGAAGTCCCCGCACGCCGCCCACGGGTCGAACCCCCCGGCCGTCGTCCCGGCCACCGCCCCGACCGCCACCCGCAGGGTGACGAGGGCGGTCGCGTCGTTCACCAGGCTTTCGCCCTCCAGCACGGTGACAACCGCCTGGGGGACCCGCACCCGTTGGAGGACGGCCATCGCCGCGACCGCGTCCGGCGGCGATACGAGGGCCCCCAGGACGAACCCGACCGCCCAGGGGAGGCCGAACCAGTAATGGGCGGCGGCCGCGACAAGGGTGGTGGTGAACAGGACCAGCCCGACGGCCAACAGGGTGATGGCCCGGAGGTGGAACCGGAACTCCGGCCACTCGGTCCGGAACGCCCCGGCGTACAAGAGGGGTGGCAGGAACAGGAGGAAGACGATTTGCGGGTCGAACCGGATGTCGTCGACCCACGGCCACGGCTGGATGCTCAGCAGGAGGCCGCCGACGACCAGCAGGATCGGGTACGGGATGCCGAGCTGCTTGGCCAGCACCCCGAGGGCGACGGCCACCGCCAAGAGGGCCAGGATGAGTTCGACCGGGTGGACCAAGACGGCCCCTCCGTGGCGACGGTCGGTCTTCCACCTCCCCCCGGGTGGGGGAGGTCGCCGCGGGGCGGGGGCGACGCGGCGGGTGGGGGGGTTTGGTACGGATCGTCCCCCCACCCGGCGACCGGCGGGGCGGGTTGGGAAAGTTGGCCAGGGTCGGGCGGGATGAGGATTCGGTGGGTAACGGGATTGTCACGCCCAATATTCAGCGGCGGCTCACGAACCCCCGGGTAGCGTCTTTATTGAGCGGGGCCGTCGTCCGCCCCGCCCGGAGGTGTCGGCGATGCGTGCGATCCTGGCCGTGATGTGTCCGCCGCTGGCCGTCCTGTCGGCCGGGTCCCGCACGGAGGCGGTGAAGAACGCCGGGCTGACCCTCTGCCTGTTCGTCCCGGGTGTGGTCCACGCCCTCGGGGTGGTCGACCGGTACAACACCGGGCGGCGGTACGAGTCGGTGATGCGGGCGATGGCCGCGACCGCCGCCTGACGGCCGGGGCGCTCACCGCCCGAGCCACCTTAGCGCCTCGGCCGCGGCCCGGGTCGGCTCGGCCCCGGCCGCCCCGGCGGCGAACTCCCGCAGCACCGCCAACGCCTCCGGCGTCCCGACCCGGGCCAACACTCCGACTGCCCGCACCCCGGCGATGTCGTCCGGGGTTGGCTTCTCGGCGGCCACCAAGATGCGGTCTAACCGCCGGCCCTGTTCGAGGGTCGGGTTGGCGGCGTTCGCCGCCCGGACGGCCGGGGCTACGGTCGTGGCCCGGCGGGTCAGCTCCTTCTCGGCCCGGTCCCGGGCGGCGAAGTCGTCCGACCCGAGGTCGGCAATCCACCTTTTCACCTGAGCCGGGTCCGGGGCGACGGCCGGCTTGACCCCGGCCCGGATCGCGGCCACGGCTTCGTCACCGGCCGCGTGGAGCACCCGTAGGGCCTCGGTCGCGGACTCCGGGTCGGCCGTCGTTAGCGACGCGACGGCCATCTTGACCGCGGCAGCCGTCGGGGGCGGCTCGGCGAACTCGGCCGGGTTGTCCGGCCGCTTCCCGGTCAGGTCCCAGAGGTAGACCGGCGTTCCGGTCGCGGCCGTGGCCAGGGTCTTCCCGTCCGGCGCGAACGCCAGGGCGCTCACCGGCTCGCGGTGGGCAAGCTCCCGGACCACACGTCCGGTTTCGACCTCCCGCAGGGTCGCCCCGTGGGCGTCGCTGTGGACCACGAACCGGCCGTCGGGCGAGATCGCCGGCTGCCCGGCCCAGACGCCGGCCGTCGAGCAGTCGTGTTGCCCGATCACCCGCCACGTCCCGACCTCCCGGACGACGAGGAGTGCATGCACCGGAGTGTGCGTCCCGCCGTTCTCCCGCTCCTGGCTCACCCACCGGCAGGTGCAGTAGGCGACCCGCCGGCCGTCCGGGGTGAACGCGGCCCGGGTCCAGGAGTGGATCAACTCGGGTTCGAAATCCGGGAGGGTCTCGCCCGAGACGAGGTCGACGGCGCGGAGGCGCTCGCCCGGGCTGCCCATCTTACCGGTAAAGGGGACGTGCTCGTCGGCCAGCAGATACCGGCCGTCCGGTGACAGGCCGATCAGCCGGCCGCCGTTGGGGGCCTTGACCGTCTTCTCGACCCCGCCTGTCTCGGCGTCCCGGACCTCGACCTCCTGCCCGTACCGGAGAATCAGCCGCCGGCCGTCGGAGGTGAACCGGGCCATGTGGGGTGAGGTCCCGCGGTCCTTGTCTGCCGCCTGCCACACCCCGAGGCCGGACTCCCGCTCGACCACCCGGAGCGGGCCGGCGTGGGCGACGAGCCGGCCGTCCGGCGAGAGGTCGCCCTGACCCCAGGCGTCCGAGCCGGCCGGCCGGGGGGCCGGCCGACCGGTACCGATGTCCCAGACCGCCCACCCGAAGGTGAAGGAGCCGGTCCCCAGGCGGGCGGCGACGGACCGGTCGCCGACGAACCGCAGTTCGTTGACGCCCTCCGGCGGGTCGGCGGACTCCGGCAGCCGGTCCCCGGTGGCCGCGTCCCAGAGGGTGAACGCCCCGTAGTCCCCGGCGGTCACGAGCGTGCGGCCGTCCGGCGACAGCGCCCCGACCCGGGTGTACCACTTGCCTCCAAACCGGCGGACGAGCCGTCCGGCGTCGAGGTCCCAGACCGCGATCCCACCGTTCTCCCCCTGCCCGACCAGGGAGCGACCGTCCCGGCTGACCGTCAGCCACGGCGAATAGCCGCTCGGCAGGTCGGTCGTCCGCTTGGCGGTGAGGTCGCGGACCCGGACCCGCGGCCCCTCGTTGTGGCGGTTGACGACCAGCCGCCGGCCGTCCGGGGTGAACGTCAGATTCATGGCGATCTGGCCGGGCACGTCCCAGGCGTCGACCGCCGCCCCGGTGTCGGTGTCGAACACCCGGACGGTGTCGTTGTCCTCCAGGGCCACCCGCCGACCGTCGGGGGACAGCACGACCGCCCCGAACGGCCCCTTCACCCCGGCCGGGTGGTGGGTGCCGAGCGGCTTACCGGTTCGGGCGTCGTACACCCGGATGACGGCCTTCGCCGGGTCCAGGGCGGAGGCGGCCACCACCCGGCTCCCGTCGCCGCTCAGCGCCCAGACGTGGGGGGCGTCGAGCGCCGGCAAGGCTGCTCGCTCGACGGGTCGGCCGGACGGGTCGTACCGGTCGACCCGCCCGGCCCCGCGGACCGTGTAGAGCACCACGACCCCGCCGTCCGGGGCGAACCCCGGCAGGGCGAGCGAGTCGCCGTCGCCCCGGTCGGCGGGGAGCGGGGCCCGCCAGGCGAGCCGGCCGGTCCGGGCGTCGAGTACGTGGACCGCGTCCCACCCGGCCGAGGCGATCCGCCGGCCGTCGGGCGAGAATACCGGATACCAGGACCCGGAGGGGGTGC
Source organism: Gemmataceae bacterium (assembly GCA_019747655.1). Lineage (GTDB taxonomy): Bacteria > Planctomycetota > Planctomycetia > Gemmatales > Gemmataceae > Urbifossiella. The sequence continues at coordinate 4,120 of JAIEQO010000903.1, forward strand.
GGAACCGGGCCGACCCGAGGACGCCGACCACGCCCGGCGGGGGGCCGCCG
>JAIEQO010000559.1 GCA_019747655.1 Gemmataceae bacterium
GTCCTCCGGCTGGCGGCCGCGGCGGCCGGCTGCATGGCCCTCGGGTTCGGGCTGATGGCCGCCGGGCAGGCGGCCGGCGGGGCGGCCCCGGCCGGGGTGTGCGGCGGGTCGCTGTTCCTGCTGGCCGCGGTCGTCCTCTTCGTGGTGACGGCCGCGAAGGCGGTGCCCCTGCTAAACGACCTGGGGGCGGCCGCCGCCCAGCATGCCGAGCGAATCGAGGAGTGGGTCGACGAGTACAAGTGGGACGACGAGTACGACCGCCGGCGGCGAGCGGCCGGCGTGGGTCGAAGGCTTTACGTCCCGGTCAGGATCATCTCGGACCGGTATTGGCTCGCCTTGATGCCTTCTAGGTTCCGCCACAACCGCTCGGCGATGTCCTTACCCGATCCGTTCGGGGTGTACTCCAGGCGCCGGGAGATTTCTTCGATGACCGCCCTGGGGTAAGCCCTTAGTGGCGCGAAGCCGGCTTGTACCTGGTTGATCGACAACGTCCGGTCGTCCCGCAACCGGGTAAAGATGCGGACGCCCTCCTCGACGACGGCCGGGTCGAACGCGGGGGGTGGGGACGGTGGGCCTCCCGCACCCGTCGTAAAGAGGGCGAGCGCCCGGGCGAGCTTCTCGGGCTTCTTGCCGGAGGCCGACTGGCCGAACGCCTTGAGCACTTCGTCGAGTTCCTTCACGGTCAGCTTCTCGACCGCCGACCGCGCGGCCTCGGGCGGAGGTTCGCCGGCCTGCGCCGCTCGGATCGACTCGACCAGCCCGGGCGCCCGGCCGCCGACCCCGTCCCCCGCACCGCCCTTGCGGACCCGCTCGGCGATCTTCTTCAGCCCCTCGTCGGGCAACTCCCGGAGGCCTTCGGCCGCGGCGACGAACTTCTTCCGGGTGTCGGCCCCGAACCAGTCGGCCAATCCGGCCCGCAGGCTGTCCAGGAGAGCAGCCAGCTCGTGGGCGGTCATAGCTGCATCCTCCGCCGTAACTCGTCGGCCACCGGGGCGAACAGCTTCCGCCCGTCGGCAGTGGTCGCCGCGACCTGCCCCCTGTCGGGGCCGACGGCCGTGGCCGTCGACGGCACCACAGCCTTAAACAATAGCCCCGGCCCACACTCGGATTGTACCCGTCCGCGAAGTTCGTCGTAACTCCCCTGATCCGCTTTGGTGAGCTTACCGGCCCGGACCGCCGCCCGGCCGACGACTACCCCGACCACCTCCGCCGGGCAGTTCGGCCCCAAGCTCCTCATCCACGACACCGTCCGCGGTACCGCGTCGATCGACCCGGTGTCCAGCCGGGTCGGGATCAGGACGAAGTCGCTGGACGCCAGGGCGTTGACGACCGAGGTCGTCACCCGCGGCGGGCAGTCGAACACGACCAGATCGTACTCCTCGAACAACGCGGCAGAGTGCAGGTGGCGGCGGAACTGAAACCGCGGGTCGGCCGCCGGGTCGATGAAGAACCGGGCCTGGAGCCGGAACTCATCGGCGTCAAGGAGGTCGGTGGACAGGATCACCCGGGCCGCCTCCACCCCGGTCATCGGGACGGCCAGCCTGGCGATCAACCCGTCATCCGGGTGCGGAGTGGTCAGCAGGAGGTTGACGAAGCTGTTGTTCTGCTTCTGGACGCGGATCAGGGGCAACTCGACGGCGGCGTCCCCAAGCGTGCCTTGGAAGTCGATGTCGATGAGCAACACCCGAAGGGCGTTCGACCCGCTGCCGAGGCAGGCGGTGAGGTTCGCCGCCAGTGTCGTTTTGCCGACCCCGCCTTGCAGGTTCAGCACGGTCAGGAACCGGGTTCGCCGCTGTCCCTTCGGGACGAACCCGGGGGCGGCGACCTGACACGGCCGCTTCCACAGCCCGGCCCGCGACTCGACTTCGAGTAAATGAAGTTGTCGCTCCTGGTGCTGGCGGACCTCGTTCTCGGCCCCCTCCAGCCGGGCCTTGAGCTGGGCGTTGTCGTCCTTGAGTTGGTTCGTCCGGGCCGCCCGCTCCCAACTGTACACGAGAAAGCCGAGGGCACAGACCGCCAGGAAGATCAGGACCGCCGATTGGGCCCGCGGGTCGGCGGCCGTGAACCACTCCTTCACCTTGCCCAGCGCGGGCGTCTCGACCACCACGGCGGTGATGAGGGCGAGCCCGGCGAGGAGGTAGACGATCCGAAGGAACGGGCCAGCAGCATCCCACCGCTGCATCAGCCAGCGGAAGGCCTTTTGGGCGAATTCGATCATCGCAGGCGCTCGCGGGAACCGGGGGCGGGTCGGCTCGGTACGCCCGGACAGTATACCCGCCGCCCGCCCGTCATCCACTCACCGCTTCTCGTTCCAGGCCGGGTCGGCGTACACGTCGGCCCGGACCTCCGGGATGCGGGCCCGCTCGTCCGCCGTCCAGTCGGACGACATCACCTCACACCCGAGGTCGGCCGCCAGCGCTGCCGCGAGCCGGCCGGCCAGTAGCGCCGGCGTAACCGCCTCCCGCCCGGCCAGGTCGTTGATCCCCGGCAGCATCGGGGCGTACTCGCTCCGCCGCAAGAGGACGCTGCCGTGCTGCAGCAACGCCCCCCGCCGCTTCCGCTGAGCACTCCCGGCCACCTTCGACCCGTCGATCACCAGGTCGCCCGGCGTCTGGTCCAGGAAGCACAGCACCTCGCCCAGCTTCTGTTCCTGCCCACAGACCACCGCCCGCGACTTCACCCCGAAGTCGGCCAGCACGTCCCGGACGAGGTGGTGGAACCGACAGACCCACGGCTCGTCGCCCTGCCAGTCCTTCCCGGCCGGCAGCGCGAGGGCATAGGTCAGTTCGTGGTGGTGGACGATGGCCGCACCGCCGGTCGCCCGCCGGACCCACGGTAACTCGGACAAGCCGGGGACCTCGGCCCGGACCGCCGCCGGCTGGAAGTAGCCGAGCGACACGGTCGGCTCGGTCCAGGTGTAGAACCGCAGTGACGCGACGCCCCCGGCCGCGGCGTCGAGCATCACGTCGTCGTCGGCCATGTTCGTCGGCCCGTCGGCGGCCGCGAACGGGAGCAGGCGGAGGGTCCGGTGCATGCCCGAATTGTAGACCCCACCACCGAAATCCCGCCCCGGCCTTATCGAATCTCCCGGTGTGGGGTACGATGTCAATATGATATCACCTCGATATCGGAGGGTACAGCGGTGGAGGACCGTGAACTGCGGCTGGGGTCGGGGTGGATGGGGCTGGCCTGGGTCTCGGCCCTGCTGGTCGTCGTGATCGGGTTGATCGCCGCCGCCGTCCGGTGGGACGAGCCACACCTGCTCTGGGCCATCTTCCCGCTGGCACTGGTCTGGTTCGTCAGCCTGTTCGGGTTCGTCGTCAACGGCCCGAACCAGGCCCGGGTGGTCCAACTGTTCGGCACCTACGTCGGCACCGTCCGGGAGACCGGGTTCTTCTACGGCAACCCGTTCTACTGGCGGACCCGGGTGTCGCTCCGGGTGCGGCTGTTCGAGACCGGGATGACCCAGACCGAGGAGAAGAAGGACGCGGCCGGGAACGTCCTGGCGGCCGCCACCCAGAAGCGGCAGCCGGTCAAGGTGAACGACGCCGACGGTACCCCGATCGAGATCGCCGCGGTGGTCGTGTGGAAGGTGGTGAACGCGGCCGGGGCGGTGTTCAACGTCGACCAGTACGAGGCGTTCGTGCACCTGCAGGCCGACGCGGCGCTGCGGAACCTGGCCAGCCGGTACAAGTACGACGCCCCGGAGACCGACGCCCACTCGCTGCGGGGCCACATCGAGCAGGTGGCCGGGCAACTCCGGCTCGACCTCCAGGAGCGGATGATCCAGTCCGGGGTGGAGGTGCTGGAGGCCCGGATCAGCTACCTGGCCTACGCCCCGGAGATCGCCGCCGCGATGCTCCAGCGGCAGCAGGCCGGGGCGATCGTGGCGGCCCGGGCCCAGATCGTGGCCGGGGCCGTCGGGATCGTCGAGCACGCCCTGGACATGCTCCAGGAGCGGAACGTGATCGAGCTGGACGGCGAGCGGCGGGCGGCGATGGTCAGCAACCTGCTGGTCGTGCTGTGCGGGCACAACGTCCCCCAGCCGATCCTCAACACCGGCACCCTCTACAACTAGGCTGCCCGGGCGAAGAGTTTTGACAGGATAACAGGATGAAGCAGGATTAAGAAATTATATATTGTATCCTGCTTAATCCTGTTATCCTGTCAAAAATCTTAAT
>JAIEQO010000631.1 GCA_019747655.1 Gemmataceae bacterium
CCAGCCGCCCGGTCGCGGCGGCGGTGAGCCGGACCGGGAGGGCACCGGCCGGCGGCGGACCGACGCCGGCCAGCCGGTCGCCGCGGGCGAGCAGCTTTCGCACGCCCCGCTCGCCGAGCCGGTGGTAGCTCATCGTCTCGACCTCCAGGCCCGGCACCACCGCCTTGCAGGCGAACACCTCGCCGCCGGGCGGGGAGAAGTCGAGGTACACCAGTTCGAGGTTGAGCGGGGCGAGCCGGTCGAGGAGCAGGTTCAGCCGGGCAGCCGGATCGCGGACGGCCTCCGGGGCGACGGTCGGCAGCGACGAGAACGGCACCCGCCGGCGGACCGCGAACACACCCCCGGCGAGCCGACCGCGGAGCGTCGCCGCGTCGACCGCCAGCCAGTCGAGCATGCCGGCCAGCGCCCGCGGCTCCTCGGCCCGGTAGTCGAGCGGCGGCAGCACGCGGTCCAGGTAGCCGGGCGGCGCGATCGCCGCGATCGGGTCGAGCGGGCCGTGCATGAACGCCTTGCGGCTGCGGGCGGCGGCGAACTCGAGCAGCGCCTTGAGCAGGGCGGTTTCGCGGTCGGGATGCACGGCCTCGCCGCACGCGGTCACCTTGATCGGCAGGTCGGCCGCCGGGTCGTCGCCGACCGCGTACAGGTTGGTCAGCCCGAACTCGGTCGTTGCCAGCTTTACGAGCGGGTCGATGCCGTGACCGCGGAGCCGGTCGAGGACCGCGACCGTCCGCGGGTCGCGGACCGCGTCCAGGTCGACCGCCACGCCCTGGTCGAGCGCCCGGAAGCACAGGCCGTTGCCGTCCCGCTGGAGCAGCTCCAGCAGCCCGTGGGCGAGGGCCTGTTCGCGGCTCAGCCCGGCCCCCTGGCCGTTGGTGATCGGCTGGGTGAGCGGCCGGCGGCCCCGGAGCTGGCTGCGGCTGACGGCGGCGAACTCCTCCGGCACCAGCACCGGCTCGCCGGTCGGCCACCGCCGGCCCTCGACCCACACGAGCGGGCGGTCGGGGGTGTAGTCGCTACCGGCCGGCAGCACCAGCGTGACCGGATCGACCACGCCGCGGTCGCCGTACCGGTCGCGGACCCGGGCGTAACCCCCCTCCGCCCGCGGGGCGGCCCGCATCCACTCGTCGCACCGGGTGTCCTCGGTCAGCTCGCCGAACGCCCCGGCGAGGGCGTCGTCCGGCGTCGCCCCGTACCCGAACCCGTCCCACAGGTACCCGTCGGCGAACTGCAGGTTGGCGATCCGCACCGGCACGCCGACCCGGTCGAGCCGGTCGCACTCGACCACCCCGACCTCGCCCCGCGGCAGGTTCCGGCGGTACGCGGCCACGGCGTCGGCGGCGGTCATAGCAGCTCCAGGGCGACCGGCTGGGCCGTCGGCGGGCCGCCCAGGAGGCGGTCGAACAGGGCCAGCGCGTGCCCACGGGTCACCCCGGCCGCGTACTCGAACGGGGTGAACACGTGCTCGAACGGCAGGTCGGCGAACACCCGCCGGTAGTGGCGGACCTCGCCGTGACTCAGCGGGATCTGGTAGTGGTAGCCCTTGTGGCAGGAGATCGCCCGGGGCCGGCCGTCCGGGTGGAAATCGACCTTGAGCGCGTCGCCGGCGAACAGCGCCCGGCGGCCGGCGTCGTAGAGGACGCTGTGCCCCTCGTAGTGCCCGCCGACGTGGTGCAGCGTCAGCCCGGGGGCGACCTCGTGCACGTCGTCGGCCGGCCAGGTCACCCGGAACGCCTTGGTGAACCGGACCCCGTCCTTGTGGATCACGACGGCCGGCCGGAACCGCTCCTGGAGCTGCCACAGTGCTCCCATGCCGTGCGGGTGCGAGCACGACAGGGCCGCGATCCCGCCGCGGGCTTCGATGAACCCGAGGGCGTCGGGGTGGTAGAAGGGGGCGGCCTCGAAGGCGACGTTCCCGCCGCCGGCGGCGATCAGCCAGCCGGTCGCGCCGAGGCCGAACGGCGGGTCGCACGACACCCCCCACACGCCCGGCAGGTACTCCCGCCAGGTGTTCCGCACCGCCGCGGCGACCCGCGCGACGTCGGCGAAGTCCCAGCCGTCCGGCGGCAGCGCGTTCCGCACGTCCGAGCAGACGAGGCAGCCCGGCGGCGTCCGGCCGGCGAAGTACAGGTGCCAGTGCCCGCAGTGGGTGCAGGCGGTCCGCTCTAGCGGCATGCGGCCTCCAGCAGCGCGCACCGGCGGAGGTCGTCCGCGGCCGGGAACGGGAACGGCTCGCCGGTCAACACCGCGCCGGCGAACGCCTCGACCTGCACGAGGAACGGCGACCGGTCGTCGTCGAGTGACACCGCGGCGTCACGGCCGGTCGCGGCGTCGGTGAGCGTGAGCGACCCGCCGGGCGTCTGGCCCATCGTGTCGAGGGCGAGAGCGCGGACCTCGGTGCCGATCAGTTCCAGCGTCCGCCGCGGGAACGCCTCCGGGCAGTTGTACCCGACGTGCAGGGTGGCCAGCGTGCCGGACCGAAACCGGCCCATCAGCACCGCCCCGTCGTCCACCGGGTACGGGTGGACCCGCCGCTGGGTCAGGGCGTGCAGTTCCGCCCACTCGTCGCCGAGTAGCAGTTCGAGCAGGTCGACGCCGTGCGGGGCCAGGTCGATGAGCGCCCCGCCGCCGGCCCGGGCCGGGTCGGCCCGCCAGTTGTCCGCCGCCCACCCCGGCGGCAGCCAGCAGGCGTAGTGGACCCGGGCCTGCGTGACCGTGCCGAGCCGGCCCCGCCGGACGAGCCGGGCGAGGGCGTGGTGGGCCGCGTGGAACCGCTGGTCGAACGCGGTGGCGTAGACGACCCCGGCCCGCTCGCACGCGGCCACCATCGCCGCCGCGGCGGCCGCCGTCGTCGCCATCGGCTTCTCGCACAGCACGGCTTTGCCGGCCGCGGCCGCCGACTCGACGACCGCCCGGTGGGCGTGGTTCGGCGTCGCCACGTACACCGCCCCGACGCCCGGCGCGGCCAGCGCCTCGGCGAGTTCGGTGGTACGAACGCAGTCGCCGCCGGCGATTCGTGACAACGCATTGTCACTGGGGTCGCAGGCCGCGACCAGCCGGCCGTTCCGCGACGCCCGGATCGCCGGGACGACGTAGTCCCGCGCGACCCACCCGCAGCCGACGACGCACCACCCGAGCCGCGTCATCCGACGTCCTCCCGCGGCAAGAGGACCCGCTTCCGCGCCAGGCGGCGCACCTCCGCCGAGAGCCCCCCCCTGGCCGCGGCGGCGAGCACCTCCGCCGACGGCACCGGCTCGCCGCTCAGGTAGCTGGCGGAGCGGTACTCCTCGGCGAACCGCGGCGACGGCCACCGCGGCTCCAGCACTCCCCCGACCGCCTCCAGCAGAGGGTTGAGCACCAGCTCCGTGCCCGCGACGGGGACCGCGTACCTGTCCGGCACGCGGCTCGTCATCCCGTCGCGGCCCGGCCACGCGAGCGACACCGCCTCGATGCCGCCGAGTGCCGCCGGGTCGTCGGGCGCGGCCGGCGTGCCGCTCAGGTGGGCGGCGGTGAACGCGGCGTCGTCGAACGCCCCGCAGCCGGGGAACAGGTCGGCGTATCCCGCCGGGGTGAGCAGGTTCCCCGCGACGCCGTGGTCCCAGTTGGCGTTGTGGGCGTGTCCGACCAGCACCCGCCCGCCGGCCCCCGCCAGCCGCACCAGTGACCGGGCCGCGGCCGGCTTATCAGCGAAGAAGTAGAAGGCGTCGTGACACAGCACCGTCACTCCCGCCGCCGGCTCCGCGAGCGGGCCGCCGCACACGTCGCCGCAAACCAACCGGGCACCCGGCACGACGAACCGCCGGGCCAGCCAGAGCTTGCTGAACACGAGGTCGATGCCGGCGACCGGCCCGCCCCGGCGGGCCGGCTCGCGGAGCAGTTGGCCGATGCCGCACGCCACCTCGACGACCGCCCGCCCGCCGCCGCACTGCGACAGCAACCCCAGCCCGCTCAGGAACGTCGGCGTGCTGGGGCGGAGGGCGAAGTAGTCGGCGACCGGGCCGAAGTTCAAGGCTCGCATCGCACAGCGACGGGTCACCGCGCCGCGGTCCACGCCGTCGATCAGCTCCCCCAGGGTGGCCCGGTCCGGCGGCGGCAGCGGGGCGAACGGGTCCTGGTCGGCGAGCAGCAGCGCGAGGGCGGAGCGCCCGTCGCCGGCGTCGAGCGCGGCCAGCGCCTCGCGGCGCA
>JAIEQO010000281.1 GCA_019747655.1 Gemmataceae bacterium
TCGCATGGCCCCGAAGGATCGCTATGCCCCGTTCAAATACAGGGCTGTGAACAGTTGAGGCTTCCCGGATAGCCTCTCAGTGGGGTCCGCCTTCTTCCCCCTCTCCCCCCGGGGGAGGGGGTTAGGGGGAGGGGTCTGCGCCACACCCCCGCTCGCCAAACCCACCTTCCCGCCACACAATAGCCGTCTCTCCCACACCCCCGACGGCAGACGGAGGCGGCATGCGGGGCGTGCTCACGGTCATCCTGGCGGGCGGCAAGGGGACCCGGCTCGAACCCCTGACCCGGGACCGGGCCAAGCCGGCCGTCCCGTTCGGCGGGCTCTACCGGATTATCGACTTCACCCTGTCCAACTGCCTGAACAGCGGCCTGCGGAAAATCCTCGTCCTGACCCAGTTCAAGTCCCGCAGCCTGGACCGCCACATCCGGGCCGGGTGGGGGTTCCTGAGCACCGAACTGCACGAGGGCGTCGAGGTCCTGCCGCCCCAGCAGCGGATCGACGAGACCTGGTACAAGGGGACGGCCGACGCCCTGTACCAGAACATCTACTCGCTGGAACGGGAGGACGCCGAGCACGTCCTGGTCCTGGCCGGGGACCACATCTACAAGATGGACTACGGGGCGATGATCCGGGCCCACCGGGAGGCGGCGGCCGACGTGACCATCGGGTGCATCCCGGTCCCCCTGGCCGAGGTCCGGCACTTCGGGGTGATGCAGGCCACCGACGACGACCGGGTCCACACCTTCCTGGAGAAGCCGAAGGCGGCCGACCCGATGCCCGGCGACCCGCACCACGCCCTCGGGTCGATGGGCATCTACGTGTTCAACACCCGGCTGTTGTTCGAGCTCTTGTGCGAGGACGCGGCCCAACCGGACAGCGACCACGACTTCGGCCGGAACGTCCTGCCGCGGATGATCGGGGCCGGGCAGCGGGTGTACGCCTACCGGTTCCGGGACGAGAACCGCAAGGCCGTCCCGTACTGGCGGGACGTGGGGACGCTCGACGCCTACTACCAGGCGAACATGGACCTGATCGCCATCGACCCGGTGCTGAACCTGTACGACGGCGACTGGCCGATCCGCACCTTCGTCCCCCAGACCCCGCCGCCGAAGTTCGTGTTCACCGGGGACGGGCCGCCGGGTCACGCCCGCCGGGGTGAGGCCCTGGACAGCCTCGTCTCCCCCGGGTGCATCGTCTCCGGCGGGCAGGTCCGGCGGAGCATCCTGTCCCCCCGGGTGCGGGTGAACAGCTACGCGGTGGTCGAGGACGCGATCCTGTTCGACGGGGCCGAGGTCGGGCGGTACTGCCGGGTCCGCCGGGCCATCCTGGACAAGGACGTGAAGCTCCCGCCCTACACCGTGCTGGGGTACGACAGCGACTTCGACCGGCGGCGGGGGTTCACCGTCACCGAGGGCGGGGTCGTGGTCGTCCCCAAGTCCGAGCCGCCGGAGACGTTCCTGGCCCCCAACCCGCTCCCCCAGTGACCCCACCCCGGAGGTCCGTCATGGCCCGCCTGCTGCTCGCCGCCCCGGTCCTGCTGGCCGCCGTCGCCCTCGCCCCGGCCGACGACCCGAAGGGCGAGAAGGTGGCGTTCGAGGCGTACACCGACCACTTCGAGAAGAACGACGCCGGCCTCAAGGGCGACGAGTCGTTCCTGCTCATCGGCGACCGGAAGGGGTTCGACAAGCTGTTCGGGGCCGGGGTGGTGATGGGCGGGATGCAGAAGTTCGTCCCGAAGGACGCCTTCGACACGAAGGTGGCGCTGGCCGTCGTCCACCGCGGCGACGCCCCGTGGAAGTACGAGGTCCAGGGGGTGACGGCCGCCGGCGGGACGGTCACGGTCCGCTACGCGGCCAAGAAGGGGGAGGCCGGCGGGGCGAAGTTCGCCAGCCCGCTGATCGTCACCGTCCCGAAGGCCGGGGTGAAGAAGGCGGTGTTCGTCGAGAACGGCAAGGAGGTCGGTACGGCGGAGCTGAAGTAGGAGGACGGAGTAACCACAGAGTCACAGAGGGCACCGAGCAGACAGGAAGAGGAGGGAAAGAGTTTGACTGAATTTCGCTCCCGGCTTTTGTCCGCTCGGTGCCCTCTGTGACTCTGTGGTTAACTCTTCTTCCGCATCCGCTCCCACAGCAACAGCATCGTGATCGTCTTGGCGTCCTTGACCTCGCCGGCCAGGCACATCCGCACGGCCTCGTCGAGCCGCACCGTGACCGGCTCCAACTCCTCGTCCGCCTCCGGCCGGGCCTCGCCGGCGGTCAGGCCCTCGGCCACGAACAGGTGCAGCTTCTCGTCCATCACCCCCGGGGAGGCGAACAGGTAGCCGAGCGACCGCCACCGCTCGGCCGTGTACCCCGTCTCCTCCAGCAGCTCCCGGCGGGCGCAGTCTTCGAGCGGCTCGTTCGGTTCCCGGGTCCCGGCCGGGACCTCCCACAGCGTCTCCCCCACCACCCAGCGGTGGTTGCGGAGCAGGACGACGTGGTCGCCGTCGAGGACCGGCAGGATGACCACCGCCCCCGGGTGCTGGATGCAGTCCCGGCGGATGGTCGTGCCGTCCGGGGCGGTGAACGTGTCCACCGCGACCGTGACCTTCCGCCCGGTGTAGACGACCTCGCGGGCCATCGGCAGCCTCCCCGTTGGGGGCCGAATTGCGACCGGCCCCGGCCGGGGATACCATAGGGACTGTCGGCCGTCGGCCGGCGGGTTCCGGGGTGGGTGCCACCGATGCGCGATCCGATGAGCTGGTCGGTCCCGGTCTTCCGCGCGTTCGGCATCCCGGTCCGGGTCCACCTGCTGTTCTTCCTGGTGGCGTTCGGGTTCTTCTTCCGCCAGGTCGTGTTCACCAAGGACAACCCCGTCTGGTGGGGCGACGTCTTACTGTTCACCGTCTTCCTCCTGTTCGCCGTCGTCCTCCTCCACGAGTTCGGCCACTGCTTCGGGGCCCGGTGGGTGGACGGGGAGGCGAAGGAGATCCTGATCTGGCCGCTCGGCGGGCTGGCGACGAACGACATCCCGCACGGCTGGCGGCCGCTGTTCGTGACCGTGGCGGCCGGCCCGGCGGTGAACGTCCTGATCTGCCTCGGGTGCGCCGCCGGCCTGGCCGCGGGGGGCTTCCTGCCGGGCCTCAACCCGCTGGCCAACCCGTACGTCGCCGAGGTCCACAACTACCGCGACGGCAAGGACTACACCAGCGCGTACGGGCTGAAGCTGTACAAGCCGGGGACGGCCGAGCCGATCCCCCGTCAGGCCGAGATCGACCGGGGGGTGAAGTCGGCCAACGAGGGCGGGCTGCAGGACCGGGCGACGTTCCGGCCGGAGGACGCCGCCCTGCTGGCCGCCGCCTACGGCGGGGACCGGGCGGTCGCCCCGGGGTGGGCGGTCTGGGCCCAGCGGGCGTTCTACCTGTCGTGGGTGATCTTCCTGTTCAACCTCCTCCCGGCCTACCCGCTCGACGGCGGGCAGCTCCTCCAGGCCGTCGTCTGGGCCCGGACCGACTACCGCCGGGGGGTGACGGTCGCCTGCTACAGCGGGCTCGGGACCGGGGTGCTGATCGTCCTGGTCGGGCTGTCGGCGAACGAGGCCATGTTCTTCGCCCTGGGGCTGTTCATGCTCTTCCAGTCGGCCGCCAAGCTGACCGGGCTGGACGCCGAGGACGGGCCGTTCGGGTACGACTTCTCGGCCGGGTACACCAGCCTGGAGAAGGACGACGAGCCGGCCCCCCGGCGGGCGAAGCGGCCGGGGGCGGTGGCCCGGTGGTGGGCCGCCCGGAAGGCCCGGAAGCTGGCCCGCGAGCTGGAGCAGCGGCAGCGGGACGAGGACCGCAAGGAGTACCTGCTGGAGAAGATCGCCGCCACCGGGATGGGGTCGCTGACCGACGACGAGCGGCGGTTCCTCCAGCAGTTCAGCAGCCGGTACAAACACCGGTCTTAGCGGGAATGACGAAGGACGAATGACCCACCAATGACGAGGGGAAACCCCGAACGGGTCGCCCCCTGCCGGTGTCCGCCCTTCGTCATTGGTGGGTCATTCGTCCTTCGTCATTCCACCCCGGAGGGGTGATGAGCCTGATCGAGCCCCGGACCCTGAAGGGGTTCCGCGACTACCCGCCGGCCCTGATGCTCCCCCGCGAGCGGGTGTTGCAGACGGCCCGGGGGGTGTACCGGTCCTACGGCTTCGCCCCGATCGACACCCCGGCCCT
>JAIEQO010000258.1 GCA_019747655.1 Gemmataceae bacterium
GCCGGCGGTCGGCCACGAGCCGCGGCAGGAGCGACCGGACGGCCACGAAGTTCAGGTCCGTGTACCCCATCGGGAAGGCCCCGAGGTGGGGCGGCGTCACCCGCAACTGGGCCAACCGGTCGGCGAACGCCCGGAGCTGCCCGGCGTCCTCGGCGGCGATCCGCCGGACCGCGTCCAGGGCCTTCCGGTCGGCCGGGTCGGCGTACAGCTCGGCCTGCCCGGCGTACGGCAGCAGCGACCGGCTCTCCCGCCGGTACGCCTCCCGCAGGCGGTGCTCGTCGGCCGGGCTCATCGGGCGGTGGTCCGGGTGAAGGTGGCGGCGGCCCGGTCGGCGGCCGCGGTCAGCGGGTTCCAGACGACGCCCAGCGCGACGACCAGCGCGGCAAGTGCGGCGAGGTAAACCGAAGCGCCGGGGGTAAGCCCGGCCGAAGCTTCGGCCGGGCTCGGCCCATCTTCCAGCACCATCTCGCGGACCACCTTCAGGTAGTAGTACGCGGCGAGGGCGGTGTTCAGCACCCCGACCCCGAGCAGGGCGTAGGCCCCGGGGAAGCCGCCCCGCCCCGCCTCGTACACGGCCGCGAACACCTGGAACTTACCGGCGAACCCGGCCAGCGGCGGGAACCCCAGGAGCGAGAACAGGAACACGGCCATCGCCACCGCCGCCACCGGCGACCGCCACACCAGCCCGCGGACGGCCGACAGCTCCTCGGACCCGGTCCGGTTCCGGACCAGGGCCACCACGGCGAACGCCCCGAGGTTCATCGCCAGGTAGGCCACCAGGTAGTACAGCACGGCCGCCGTGCCGTCCGGCGAGAGCACCGCGACGCCGAGCAGCATTGTCCCGGCGTGGGCGATGGTCGAGTAGGCCAGCAGCCGCTTCAGGTTCGTCTGTCCGAACGCCGCCAGGTTGCCGAACGTCACCGTCACCGCCCCGACCACGCCGACCGCGAGGCCCACCCACCGCCACCCCGGGCCGAGGTCGAACGTCTGCAACACCCGGACCGTCAGGGCCACGGCCGCCGCCTTCGACGCCACCGACAGGAACCCGGCGACCTCGGCCGGGGCCCCCTCGAACACGTCCGGGCACCAGAAGTGGAACGGCACCGCCGCCAGCTTGAACCCGAACCCGACCAGCAGCAGGGTGAACCCGGTCAGGACGAGCGGGTCGAACCCGCCGCCGGCCGACAGCTTGGCGTTCACGGCCGCCGCGAGCTGCGGCAGCGACCCGGTGCCGAACGTGCCCGCGAGCAGGCTGATGCCGTAGAGCATCACCCCCGACGCCCCGGCCCCGAACACGACGTACTTCAGGGCCGCCTCGCTCCCCTGCCGCCGGCCCTTGAGGAACCCGGCCAGGGCGTAGCTCGGCAGGCTGGCCATCTCGACGGCGATGAACACCATCAGCAGGTGGTTGACCTGGGCCATCAGCAGCATGCCCAGCGTGCCGCCGAGCAACAGGACGCAGAAGTCGCCGGAGTCGTCCCGGTCGGGGATGCCGGTAAGCAGCGTCAGCCCGACCGTCAGCGCGGCCGCGGCCAGCAGCACCACCCGGACGAAGTCGCCGAACGGGTCGTGGGCGAGCATCCCGCCGAAGAAGGGGACGGCCCCGGAGCGGGAGGCGTCGAGGCCCGGTTCGAGTTGCGGGACTACCGCGGCGACCAGCCCCGCGACCAGCACCGCCAGGGCGACCGACCCGAGGTGCAACCGGTCGAGGGCCGGCACGAGCCGGCACACCAGCAGCAGGACGACCCCGCCGCTGACGACCAACTCCGGGGTGAACAGGAGGAGGTCGTCGTTCAGGCTAGCCCGGAGGGCGTCGACGCGGCCGGCGGTGAGCATCGGGAGGGCTGGCCCTGGGGGCGCGGGCGTCCCGCCCGCCGTCCGGAGACGGCTAGCGTACCCGCCGGCCCGGCCCGGGGGAAGGGCCGGCCGGCGGGTCCGGCCGGCGGTGGCGGCGGAGGAAGTACGCCAACAACTCGGCCCGGGCACCCACCCCGAAGTGCCGGTACAACCGCTTGACGTGGTCGTGGACGGTCGTCGAATGGATCCCGAGGCGGAGGGCGGCGTGCTTCTCGCTCTCCCCGTCGAGCAGGCAGTCCAGCACCTGCCGCAGCCGCGGGGAGAGGCCGTGCAGGTTCGGCTGGCAGCCGAGCCACAGCCCCCGCCCGTAGTGCGGGGCCAGGGCCCGTTGGAGGTGGTCGACCACCCGGGCCGCCCGCACCCGGAACGGCCGCCCGCCGGGCGAGTGTGTGAGGGCGAACACCACCCCGGGTGCGCCGGCCGGGCCGCCCGGGGCCCGCGACAGTAGCCCCTCGTACATCCCGAACGGCCGCAGGGAGTCGTTGGCGAACGCCGACCGGGACCACTCCCGGTCCGTGACCAGTTCCTGCCGGGTGCGGGTCAGGATCGGCCCGGGGGTGGCGAAGAACCGGGCCATCGGGGCGTGGTCGGTGAACCGGAAGGCCGCCCGCCCGGCCGGGCGGGCCACCCACTCGTGCCACCGGTCCCGGTCGGCCTCCGCCCGCCACCGGCCGCCGGCCTCGGCCAACCCGGGGGTGGCGAAGAACCGGGCGAGGGCCGGCGGGTCGGCCGGGCCCCCGCCGGCCGGGACGGCGTTCACGAACCCCAGCCCGGCCCCGCTCAGCCCGAGCAGACCGCCGAGCAGGTGCCCCTGCCACGCGGCCGCGTCCTCCCCGAGGTCGAGGCACTCGCCGGCGAGCCGGGCAACGGCCCGTTGGTGGGCCGCAGTCACACGCGCCGACCGGCTCATCTTTCGCCCCCGTCCGCGCCACCGAACCCAGAACCACGCCCGGCCCGACACCCCCGTTCAGGGGAATGGTTCCGGCCGCCAGCCCGGGTAGGTTGGTCGGTGGGTGGTGGCAAAGTCCCACCACTTTACCCTCGACCCGCCCCGCAAGCCAGGACCGAACCGGCACCCGACCCGTCCCGACTTCCGGGGCGTGGCCGGACCCGGCGGGTCGCGGCCGTCCGCCCCTCACCTTCGGGAGGAGAGCCATGTCGTTGCGCGCGTGTGTCTGCCTCGCCTCGGCCGTGTTCCTGGGAGGGCCGTCCACGGCCCGGGCGGGCCTGCTCACCGGGTACGCCGAAGCCGGCCTCCAGTCGGAGGGCGTCACGTTCATCTTCGTCGCGTTCGACGCCCCGGGCGTCCCGGGCGTCACCATCACCCGGGCGACGTTCGACTTCACCGGGACGACCGCGGCACAAGTCTTCGAGTCCTACGGGACGGGGCAGACGTTCAACAACGGCGTCGGGTCGTTCGCCCAGTTCCGGCTCGACCCGTTCACGCCCCCCATCCCCCCGTATGATCCGGGCTCCTCGGTCTCCCAGGTCTTCGGCTTCACCGCGACCGGCTTCGACCCGGGCGACAGCCTGGAGATCGGGATGCACATCGAAGACATTTCGGCCCCGGCGTTCCGGGATGTGATCCCCTCCGACCTGCTGGGCGGGGTGGTGACGGTCGAGTTCTCGAACGGGCTGACGGCGACGGGCACGCTAGACACCGTGAGCCGCGGGGGCATCGCCGTCCGGGCCGACTTCTCGGTCTCGGACGACCCGTCACCCGTTCCGGAGCCGGCGAGCCTGGCCCTGCTGGCGGTCGGCGGGCTGGGCCTGCTCGGGTACACCCGCCGGCGGGGTCAGGGGACGGCGAACGTGACCGCCGCCCAGTAGCTCTCCCAGTCGGCCGCCGGGTCGGCCGCACACCGCCGCATGTGGACCAGCCGGACCAGCCACGGCCCGGCCTTGGTTAGCTTGAAGGAGGCTTTCCCCTCGGCCGACGTGACCGCCGAGACGGTGGTGAGGGCGTCGCCGGCCCGGTGGTGGGCAGTAACGGCCGCCCCGGCCAGCGGCTTCCCGTCGAGCAGCACCCGGACCGGCAACTCGTCGCCGGCCTTGAGCCGGTACGGGTTGACCTCCGGGACGATCTCCAGCACCTGCCCGACCGGCTTCGTCGGCGTGTCGTCGGGCGCGTCGCCGACCTGAAGGATCGCCTTCAGGCACCGGCTGTACTTCTCCCGGCCGGGCCTGTCCGCCTCGCCCGCATCCTTCCGAGCTTTCCGCACCGCCTCCAGCCCTTCTTCCGTCAGGTAGGCGTCGAACTTCGCGGCCGCCAGCTCGATCCGCGACCAGTCCCGGTCCATCCGCAGGACGGCCGTGCCGGGCTTGGCGACCGTGAGCCGG